>NZ_WXWT01000014.1:0-11154 GCF_009904725.1 Vibrio sp. V43_P6S15P86 | reverse complement strand
GTTTTATCTTTTGTGATACTTCTTGATGTATCTTGGCTTGGGTTGATGCATAGTCTCGAATTGAACTCATTGAAAGGAAGAAAAACATGAAAGCGATTCACAAGTCTGTTTTGGCCCTTAGCGCTTTGGTTATCGGCTCTGCCCACGCTTTTGAACTGACGAGCAAAGATATTCAAGAAGGTCATCCAATGGCGAAGACATTTGAATATTCAGGTTGGGGATGTGATGGTGCGAACCAGTCTCCACAACTGATGTGGAAAGACGTTCCAAAGGGCACGAAAAGTTTTGCGATTACCGCGTACGATCCTGATGCACCAACAGGCAGTGGTTTTTGGCATTGGATAGCGTTTGATATTCCAGCCTCAGTTAACGAGCTGCCTCGTGGCGTTGATATCAGCAAGCTAGGCGGTAAGGAGTCTCGTATCGATTACGGTACTACTGGTTTTGGTGGCGCATGTCCTCCAGAAAAAGATGGTATGCACCGCTACCAGTTTACCGTTTGGGCGCTGCCGAGTGATAAGTTGAACTTGGATGAGAACACGCCAGCGGCGGTTGTAGGATTTACGTTGAATAGTGTTGCATTGGACAAAGCGAAGTTAACCGCGACTTACACTCGATAATTAAATACTTAAGGGGAGAAGATGGGGCATCAATATCAAGTGACGCTGTTTCGTGCGGAGCAGCAGCAAAAGCTACGTAACGTCAGGATTCACTCCCCGAGTATTATCCAGATCATTAAAGGGAGTAAGCGTCTGTTTTGGAAAGACGAAGCGTTTGATATTCTTCATCCTAACATCATGCTTTGTGAAGCAAACGCTTCGCTGAATTTTGAAAACCTTCCTCAACAAGGGCGTTTTCTTTCACGAATGTTCAGTTTTCACTGTGCACCTAGCGATGAAATGTTAGAGCTGAGTGTGAGTAATGCATTGGGAAATTACGTCCCAGCGGTGGAGACAGACAAAGCACTGCAAGCGACATTAAATGCCTTGTTTTCTTTTGAACGGGAAAGTTTAAGTGAAGCGACGCAACGTTATTGGATGATGGGGTTGTATCAGCAGTTAGCAGAGCGAGGACTATTGCATCGACTTTTCTCGAGTTCCAATACCTCGTTCAGTCAGAAACTCAGCCGCTATCTGTCACGCTCTCCGGGCGATGACCACCCTTTGGAATTTGTTGCTGAGCGCTTTGCTATGAGCCGAGCAACGTTGATACGCAAACTCAAGCAAGAGGGCACTCAGTATCGGGAGGTGCTGGCAGAAGTGCGCTTAAATCACGCACTCTACCTGATGCAAAATGGTTCATACAACGTTGCGTTACTCGCGCAGTTGTGTGGTTATCAGTCAGAGGGGCGTTTTAGCCAACGCTTTAAAAGTAAGTTCGGCCTAACGCCCAGCGAGTATATTAAAACGGTAGTGAGTTAATGTTTTACCGCTTTTGTATTTTTTGTGCTTTTTAGGTTAGCCATAATATTTGGCCTTCATTCGCAATGCTACATTCACCAAAGCAATCAATACAGGCACTTCGATCAGTGGACCAATGACACCAGCAAAAGCTTGGTCTGAGTTTAGGCCAAACACCGCGATAGAAACCGCAATTGCCAATTCAAAGTTGTTGCCTGTTGCCGTGAAAGCAATCGATGCGTTTTTGTCGTAGTCGATGCCCATTTTCTTACCAACGAAGAAGCTGACAAAGAACATCAACACAAAGTAGATAGCCAGTGGAATTGCTACACGGAATACATCCATTGGCAGTTCAAGAATCATTTCACCTTTCAAGCTGAACATCAGTACGATGGTCGCAAGCAGGGCGATAAGCGTAATTGGTGAAATGCGTGGGATGAACACGTCGTTGTACCATTGCTCACCTTTCGCAGCGACCAGCCATTTGCGGCTTAGGAAGCCCGCTAGGAATGGGATACCAAGGTAAATCAGAACACTTTCCGCGATGTCCATCATCGAGATATCAACCACGAAACCTTCGTAACCAAAGACTGGTGGCAACACAGTGATGAACAACCATGCCATCACACTGTAAGTCACGATTTGGAAAGCGCTGTTTAATGCAACTAGAGCTGCACCGTATTCTTTGTTACCGCCACCGATATCGTTCCATACCAATACCATCGCAATACAACGAGCAAGACCGATCAGAATGATACCAACCATGTAACCCGGATGATCACCTAGGAAAGTCAATGCAAGGATGAACATCAAAATAGGGCCGACAATCCAGTTCATGACCAAAGACAGCGTGATCGCTTTTTTATCTTTCGTCACTGTACCTAGCAGGTTGTAGTTCACCTTTGCGAGTGGCGGGTACATCATCAAAATCAAACCAATCGCTAGCGGTACGTTTGTACTACCAACTGACATTGACTCGTTCCATTCAGCAACTTGAGGGAATGCTGCGCCAATACCTACACCGATTGCCATTGCAACAAAAATCCACACCGTTAGGTAACGGTCCAAGAAGCTCATTTTGTCGCTGGCACTATTTAAAACTTGAGTAGTCATAGTGTTCTCTTATTCGTTTATCGTCGAAAGGCGATAGTTAAAGGTATAGTTTATCTCTGCACGCATGGAAAGCGCGCAACGTGTCTTAGCTAAATAAACCGGAAAATTGAGCGTTAAACGCGTTCAGTTTTTCACGTTGAATGCGGTAACAAACCTTTGGCGGGTTAGGTTCTGCACTGATAAACCCTGCCTGTTTTAGAATACGTAAGTGTTCTGATACGGTCGATTGCGCTAAACCTAACTCAGAGACTAAATCGCTATTTAAGCAGCCGCCCATAGTGTCTAAAGTGTGAAGAATATGCAGAATGCGTAAGCGAGCAGGATGAGACAGCGCTTTTGCTTGAGCTGCGAGTGCTTGCTCTTTATCCAGTTGTTTTTGTGTGGCTTCAAAAGCAATTTCGCATGTTTCGCTGCATTTGTTGCTCATGAGCAGACCTTTATAGTTAATCGTCGAATTACGATTAAGTGTACGTGTGCTTTTTCTAAGACGCAACTGTTGGCAGTAAAAAAGCAGAACTTAAAGATACGACGAATTGGGGGTGTGGTATCAGGAGCTAAGTTCTGCTTGGGGGTTAGGTTATGAGCAATTCTCTATATTTCCTGCTCGCCAAATCAGTATGGTGAAAAAAGGGGAGGCAAAAAAGAGAGTAGATTTCTTCGCTTTATTCCTGATAAGACCGAATTGGTGGGGTTTTCCTACAATATAGGGACGAAATGCTAGTAAAAGGGGAACAAAGTGTTTGGAAGTTTTCTTATTTTATTGCCGCCAAGTTCAGTAAAATACGCCTATTCAATGGCCTCCTAGAGTTAAGGTACGTACGGTGTCTGATCTCAACTTATTTCGTTATTACCAACGCTTGCTTTCGTTTAATGTTGGTGATGAAACGAAAACTACATTGCAAGAAATCGCCGATTTATTGTTTACCTCTCCTCGGCATGCGCGCAGCCTGTTATCGCAAATGCAGGATAAAATGTGGTTGAGTTGGTATCCGAAAGCAGGAAGAAATCAGCGTTCGACCCTCGTACTCAATATCGAGTTAGAGGCTTTAAAAGAAAGCTTAGCTCTCGCGCGTATTAAGCGAGGTAAGTATGAGAAAGCGCTTGCGATATTAGATGAGGATGAAGTTGCGTTTGGACGTTTATTGAAAACAACGTCAGGCGCATCGGTTCAAGAAGGTCAGCTCAACATTCAACTGACCTACAAACGTATGTTCGAGCGTGTGGTTCCACATCAACTGCAGCGAAGTAGTGAACGTTTTTTGCTTCGCCAAATTTATTGTTGTTTGGTTTCAAGCGATTACAACGGACAGGTGCAGCCAGAGTTGGCTCATCATTGGCGTTATGATGACCGCTTGTACGAATGGACATTTTATCTTCGTCCGGGTCTGACTTTTCATAATGGCAACCCAATCGATGCCGACACGGTGGTGAGTTTGTTTGCCAAATTGAGCTCTTTGGAATACTACGAAAAAGAACTGGCGCATGTTGCCAACATTACGGCACTTAATCCGTTGAAGGTTGTTTTTAAGCTTAACCGACCTGACTTGGGTTTTGCTGGACTTATTTCTGGCGTGAAATATGGCATTCAGCCCGTGAGTCAGGTGAACGTTGCTAACAACAAGTTGGTGGTGGGGAGTGGTCCATTTTCCGTCGTTGAGCACAGTGAAAACCGTTTGAAACTGCAAGCGTTTGATGGCTATTACGCGTGTCGAGTATTAACGGATTTTGTGACGATATGGATCGTCAACGATGAACAGATGGAAAATCCATCGCTTGCCGCAAACACATTGCAACCAGAACCTGATTCTGCTGATGACATGTGCAGCCACTATATGTCGACGCCAAACAGTGAAGTATCACCAGCGAGTAAACGCAGTCGAACGGAAGACGGTTGTTTGTTCGCACTGTTTAACCATCATGCAAAGCACGCTTTGTCTCAGGCCCAGCGCCGATACATCAGTGAATTGATTCAACCTGAACTGCTAGCTGACGTGATGCGTAATGAAAACATTATATTTGGAAGCATACCTGCTTATAACTTATTGCCTAACTGGAAACCGGTGTTGCGTCCATTTGGAGAAGCGGTCAAGTTGCCAAAGCTGATCACCATCGCAGGGTACAATTACACGGCACTACGCCGGTGCGCGCGAGCGATTTCTTCGCGTCTAAAGCATGCGGGCAGCCGAGTCGAGATCGTTATGTACTCCTACCGTGAACTGAGCGAGAAAGCCAAAAACGGTACGCTAGATGAGACTCTGGTTGTAACCAATATCAACTTGGACGATAACCGTCATGCGTCTGCGTTTAGCAACTTCTTTAGCAATGCTGTGCTTTACCACACTTTAGGGGCGCAAAATGCGGCGTGGTTGGATGCTCAAATGGAAAATGTCCGCGCATTCTCACCGCTTGAAGATTACCTGAGCGCGTTAGAGCCGATTGCGTCCACATTGATTAGCGAATATTGGATTGCACCGATGTTTCACCATACTCAGACGCTACGTTTTCAAGGGGTCTTGGAAGATGTCGCACTCACAAACTGGGGATGGCCAGACATACGATCCGTTTGGTCTGCGGACTGATCAAAACCGCCTGAATGGCGGTTTTTTTGTGTCTGCAATTTGGTGAAAGCCAGTGACGTTTTTATTTTTTCTAGCCAACAAGTGTGATGCTTATCTACGTTTGAGCGCGAGTGATCAAGAAACGGCCCGAAATGAACTTTGAAATTAATCACGAATTATATCGAGTCAATAGGTCTAATGTGATCTGATTTAAATAATGTAACTTTAAGAATATTTTCGAGAAGGTGATTGTATTCAAAATTCGTCTATTGACTTGTTGCTCAAATAAAATTTGTAGATTTTTTACGTGTGGGATTTTTGAGCTCTGTCCATTTAAACAAATTGACAGGCTTTAAAGTGTGACTCGAAGCGCAAAAGTAGCTCGGTTGCGCGGTTGGGACTCTGTTATTGATAATTAACCCATCAGATGACGAACTGTTGATAGGGTTAAATATGTTGTACGAGTTAATCGACCACGAACTAGTAGATGTAATTAATGATCGCGCTTACCAATGGCAAGATGCGGTTAAAAAGACCACTCAATACCTAGAAAATAAAGGTTACGTCTCCCAGCATTATGCTGATGCAATCATCCGTTCAACGGAAGAAAACGGTCCTTACTATGTGTTATGCCCTGGATTGGCAATGCCTCATGCCCGACCTGAAACAGGTGTTTTAAAAACAGGCTTAGGCATCCATATTTTCCCATCACCTGTTGATTTTGGATCGGATCTCGGTCCGGCCAATATTCTTATTACCTTAGCTGCGAAAGACTCTGATACCCACATTGAGGTGATTCAAGCGTTGAGCGAGATGTTTGTGGATGAAGAGAACATTGCAAAACTGGCACAAGCCTCTTCCAAAGAACAAGTGCTAGACATAATAAAAGCATACTAAAAGGAACATAACGTGAAAGCAAACATGCGAGCTAATGTGCAAGCCTTCGGAGGTCATTTGACCGCCATGGTGCTGCCAAATATCGGAGCCTTTATCGCTTGGGGCTTTATTACTGCACTCTTTATTCCCACGGGTTGGATGCCAAACGAAGCCTTTGGCGAACTCGTGGGACCCATGATCACTTACTTGCTGCCACTTTTGATTGGTTACACCGGTGGTCAGATTGTTGGTGAAAAACGCGGCGCGGTAGCGGGGGCTATCGGTACGATGGGCGTGATTGTCGGGGCTGATATACCGATGTTTGTTGGCGCAATGATCATGGGCCCACTGAGTGCTTGGGTTGTGGTGCAAGTGGATAAACGTATTCAACACCGCATCCCTTCTGGTTTTGAGATGGTGGTCAACAATTTTTCGTTGGGTATCGTCGGTATGTTGTTGTGTTTGTTCGCTTACGAGATTGTTGGCCCTTCAGTCACCGCAGCAAACTTATTTGTGAAATCAGGCATCGAAGCCTTGGTGGCAACGGGATTCCTTCCTATGCTTGCGATTATCAACGAGCCTGCGAAAGTGCTGTTCCTAAACAATGCTATCGACCAAGGTATTTATTACCCACTAGGCCTGCAAGCGGCCGCAGAAACGGGCAAGTCCATCTTCTTTATGGTGGCGTCTAACCCAGGCCCAGGTCTTGGTATGCTACTGGCTTACGCGAAATTTGGTCAGGGTTTGTCTAAACGCTCTGCGCCAAGTGCCATCATCATTCACTTCTTTGGTGGTATTCATGAGCTGTACTTCCCATACGTACTCATGAAACCAATCATGATTGTGGCAATGATTGCTGGTGCGGCAACAGGCATCGCAACCTTCAACCTATTCGATGCAGGCTTGGTCGCGGGTCCAAGTCCAGGCTCTATCTTCTCTTACCTTGCTCTTACTCCGAAAGGTAGCTTCATTGCGACCATCGCCGGTGTGACAAGTGCAACGATTGTCTCCTTCTTAGTAGCAAGTGCGATTCTGAAAGTGAGCAAATCAGAAGAAAAAGAAAGCGAGTTTGAGAAATCAGTTTCTGACATGAAAGAGATGAAAGCGGAAGGCGCAGTTAAGCCAGTTGCAGCTGCGACGACGCAAGAGCCGAGCAAACCAATTTCATTTGTCGCATTCGCATGTGATGCGGGTATGGGCTCTAGTGCAATGGGCGCATCGACCTTCAAACGCAAGCTAGTACAAGCTGGGATAGAGATTGAAGTGAAGAACTTCGCCATCGAGAAAGTCCCGAGTGAAGCCGATATCGTCGTGACACATGAGAGTTTAGAAAGCCGCGCAGTCAACGCGACAGGTTTACCAGTCGTAACGATCAAGAACTTCCTCAACGATCCAGCGCTTGACGAGCTGATGGATAAGATTAAGCAACAAACGGTCGCAACTGAGCAACCAGCCTAACAATGCAGTATGGGGCGGAACCTACCGCACCATTTAGGAGAGAAATCATGGTACAAACAACGGCAGCGGTTATCTGTGGTGAGAAAAACGTTCAATTAAGAACCTTTGATTTACCAAACATTTCAGCCGATGAACTTCTGGTTAAAAACATTTCAAACAGCATTTGTCTATCCACTTACAAAGCAGCATTGTTAGGTAGCAAACACAAACGCGTTCCTGAAAACATTGACGAAGTGCCAGTGATGACAGGTCATGAATACGCAGGTGTGATTGTTGAAGTTGGTGAGAACCTAAAAGATCAATACAAAGCAGGCGATTACTTTGTACTGCAACCAGCAATGGGTTTGCCTACTGGTTACTCAGCGGGTTACAGCTACGAAACCTTTGGCGGCAACGCAACGTATTCCATCATTCCTAAAATCGCTATCGACTTAGGTTGCGTTTTGCCTTACCACGGTGACTACTTTGCAGATGCGTCTTTGGCTGAGCCAATGTCTTGCATTATCGGTGCGTACCATGCGAGCTACCACACCACGCAATACGTGTACGAGCATGATATGGGCATTAAAGAGGGCGGAGCGTTGGCGCTGCTCGCTTGTGCTGGCCCAATGGGGATTGGTGCGATTGACTATGCGATTAACGGACCTGTAAAGCCAACGCTGGTGGTGGTTACTGACATTGATGCTGCGCGTTTAGACCGAGCTGAAAGCCTCATTCCCGTTGCAAAAGCCAAAGAGCAGGGCGTAGAACTGCACTACGTGAATACCGCTCAAATCGACGCTCCGGTCGCGTATCTCAAAGCACTCAACGGTGGCAAAGGCTACGACGATGTAATGGTCTACGCGGCGGTTGCTCAAGTGCTAGAACAAGCCGATGAGCTACTTGGCAATGATGGCTGCCTCAACTTCTTTGCTGGCCCAACGGATAAGAATTTCAAAGTGCCGTTTAACTTCTACAACGTGCATTACGAATCAACGCACATTGTGGGAACGTCCGGTGGTTCAAAGGGTGACATGGTGGAATCTATCGAGCTTTCCTCACAAGGTAAGATCAATCCATCGTTCATGATCACCCATGTTGGTGGCTTACAAGCTGCACCCCATACGATTTTGAATCAGCTGGATATTCCGGGCGGTAAGAAGTTGATTTACCCGCATATTGACCTGCCATTGACCGCGATTGATGATTTCTTATCGTTGGCAGACCAAGACCCGTTCTTCGCTGAATTAGACGCAATTTTGAACGCTAATAACTATGTGTGGAACGCACATGCAGAAAAAGCGTTACTTGAGTTTTATGACGTGAGCTTAACGGTTTAGTTGCAACGAATTTGTGTGGTAGCCTTTGCGCTGCCACATAATGGAGAGGTCATAATACGTTGTCACGTGAAGACGAATTACTGGAGAAACTGGACGAGTGCGAAAATGCGACTGCGTTTCTTCAGGTTTCTAACAAAATAATTAACCTCAAGTTAAAAGCACTGCTTCCGAAAGTGTTCGTTCAAGACGACCTTGTGAAGGAGTATGCTGTGGATCCGTTATTGAGAGAAGATGGGCCATTGGTCACGACCGATGTTGTCTCCAAGTTGATGTTTGCGATGGGCAAAATCTCTTTGGAAACTTACGCCGATATCGGATTGTACGATCAGGTCTTGGAGTACGTGGTTAGCCAACCTGAGAAAGTCGAATTCGCGGATGACGTGATTTACGATTTCATCAAAAACCAAGCGGTACTCTCTTCTCAGCAAGACAGCTTTTATCTTGAGTCGATCAATCAGCTTAAGTTCTCTTCGTTTGAGTCCTTTTCGCAAATGAGATACGAATCTCTCATCAAAACAGTGTTGAAGCTGTCATGTGAAATGTTGATAGAAAGAATCGAAGGGGAGATCAATCAATAAGGGTTCACCATGAAAGTGAATTTAAACGTCAGTGGTTTTGAAACCGAAGCTACCTTTCCTGATGCCGACGTAAAACGAATCCATCAGCCTCTTATCGAAAAGTTTACCCGTCTTTATCATGAGAAGCAGGAACGCATAGTGGTGTTCTTGTGTGCCCCTCCGGGCAGTGGCAAGTCGACACTCGCTGCGTTCTGGGAATATCTCTCTGAACATGATGAAAGCCAAGAGCCACTTCAGGTTCTGCCTTTTGATGGTTTTCACTATCCGAACGAAATCCTCGACAGCAACACCATTGAACGTAATGGTGACATTGTCCCTCTGCGCAGCATTAAGGGGTCCTATCAAACATTTAATCTGACGGAGCTTATCGACAAGCTCAAACAGCTCAAAATGAAAGATACAAAATGGCCATACTACGACCGCAATTTGCATGATCCAGTCGACGACGCCATTTTGGTAAATCGCAATGTTGTTGTCGTTGAGGGGAATTGGTTACTGCTTAATGAACCGGTGTGGAATGAACTGCATCGTTTGGCCGATTTTACCGTCTTTGTAGATACACAGCCTGAGTTTCTACAAGAGCGTTTAGTCAATCGTAAGATTCGTGGTGGTACAGAGCCAGAAGCTGCATTGGAGTTTTATTTGAACTCAGATGCCGTAAATGTAGATAAGGTTTTAAATCACTCAATTCCAGCGGATCTCACGCTGTTTCTCAATCAAAACGGTTCGTTCGAAATTCGATAATTCGTCCACAATTTAGGAGGTCACCATGGATATCGTCGTTGATAGCCACACCCATACTATTGCCAGTGGACATGCCTACAGCACCATTTTAGAGAACGCATTGGCAGCCAAGAATAAGGGGCTAAAACTTCTTTGTACCACCGATCATGCTCCCGAAATGCCAGGAGCCCCTCACTACTGGCATTTCAATAATCAAAGAATTTTGCCCCGCTTTTTACACGATGTAGGTATTCTCCGTGGTGTCGAAGCCAACACGCTGAATGTGAAAGGGGAGATAGACTTACCATCGTCTTCTGACCAACATCTTGACTGGGTGATTGCGAGTTTCCATGAACCCGTATTCAAGCCCGCAACCGAAGCTGAGCATACTGCCGCTCTGATAAATGCGATTAAAAGCGGCAGAGTGGATGTTCTCGGTCACTTAGGTAACCCAAATTACCCATTCGATATGGAACAGGTGCTGCGCTGTGCTAAAGAGCACAATGTTGCGGTTGAAGTTAACAATACATCTTTGACAGGCAAAAGCCGTAAGGGCAGTGATTCTCGTTGTGATCGAATTGTCGAGCTGGGCAAAGAGATTGGCGTTTACTTCAGTACCGGGTCTGATGCGCACTTCTGTGAAGAGATCTCCAAGTTAGATTTGGCGATTGCTTTGCTGAAAAAACACGGTGTGGAAGAAGAGAAGATACTCACTACGTCGACGAGCCGATTCTTGAACTTCTTATTGCTGAGAGGTAAGGCCAGGATTCTAGAGTTTAAGGATTTTTACTAAGTAAAATCCCAAACACATTAAACGAAGTATTTTCTTATACAGCCCTAAAACCCGCCAAGCTGCGGGTTTTATTCGTTTTGGGGAGGCGTAGAACAGACAACGCGAATGTCATTTAAAGCGTGAAAAGAAGAATCAATGAAAAAGGGAACGAAGGCCATAATTCGAGAATATTATAGGACGAGCGGGAATTTTATTGCTCTTAATCAGTCATAAGGTTATGAGCCGCTTTTTGTGTTCCGCTGTTCAATAACGAGCGATAACAGGCGAACAAGTAGGGACTGAGCTTCAGGAGACAGCAAGCGTGCAACGGCCATTAGATCATCCGCTGTTACGTGT
>NZ_WXWT01000107.1:0-11154 GCF_009904725.1 Vibrio sp. V43_P6S15P86 | reverse complement strand
ATCCTGTGATAGCAAACGAGCAAAACTTAACCAGCAAACAGATAATTTACAGATATATATTCTAATAAAAAACAAATTATTGTATTTTAATAAAGAAATTAACGAATTTTTAGGAATTATACAATGCAAAATATCGGGATGTCGTCAAAACTCGATAATGTCTGCTACGACATTAGGGGTCCTGTACTCAAACATGCTAAGCGCATGGAGGAAGAAGGGCATAAAATCCTAAAGCTAAACATTGGTAACCCTGCCCCATTTGGTTTTGACGCCCCTGATGAGATTTTAGTCGACGTGATTCGTAATCTGCCGACTTCTCAAGGCTATTGTGATTCCAAAGGCATTTACTCTGCTCGTAAAGCCGTGGTCCAACACTATCAACGTAAAGGTATCCGCTCGCTAGATGTCGAAGATGTGTATGTGGGTAACGGCGTGTCTGAGCTGATCGTGATGGCCATGCAAGCGCTGTTAAATAATGGCGACGAAATGCTAATCCCAGCTCCCGATTACCCGTTGTGGACAGCTTCAGTTGCACTATCAGGCGGTAAGCCGGTTCATTACCTATGTGATGAAGGTGCAGACTGGTACCCAGACCTTGAAGACATCAAAAAGAAAATCACACCAAAGACACGTGGCATTGTTCTGATCAACCCGAACAACCCGACAGGTGCCGTATACAGCCGTGACTTCCTACTTGAAGTGATTGAGATAGCACGCCAGCACAAACTGATCATTTTCGCAGATGAGATCTACGACAAAGTGTTGTACGACGGTGCAACACATACCTCAGTCGCCACACTCACTGAAGATGTGCTAGTCATGACATTCAATGGCCTTTCAAAAGCCTACCGTGTTTGTGGTTTCCGTGGTGGCTGGATGTTCCTAACGGGGCCTAAACATCTGGCTCAAGGGTACGTGAATGGCTTGGAGCTGCTTTCATCGATGCGTTTATGTGCAAACGTACCAATGCAACATGCGATTCAAACCGCGTTAGGTGGATACCAGAGTATCAATGAACTGATTTTACCTGGCGGACGCTTATTAGAGCAGCGCAACCGAGCTTATGAACTGATCAATCAGATTCCTGGTGTTTCTTGTGTCAAACCTAAGGGTGCGATGTACCTCTTCCCGAAAATCGACACTAAAATGTACAACATCAAGAACGATCAGCAGATGGTTTTAGATTTCTTAAAACAAGAGAAGGTCTTACTGGTGCAAGGTTCCGGTTTCAACTGGCCAAAACCAGACCATTTCCGCATCGTGACACTGCCACACGTTGAAGATCTAGAAATCGCCATTGGACGTTTTGAGCGATTCCTATCAACCTACAGCCAGTAATGAATCACTGGTAGTAATTAGTGCTGTTCTCTCATATGCTTAGAGGAACTCCTAGTGAGTTCCTTTTTTAAACCAGAAACGGAGAAAGCCATGAAAGAAAGCCATTTTTTCGCCCACCTGGCTCGAATGAAGCTGATCCAACGCTGGCCTTTAATGCGGTCCGTCTCACCAGAAAACGTTTCAGAGCATAGCTTACAAGTTGCTTTTGTCGCTCATGCCCTTGCCCTAATTAAAAACAAAAAGTTCGGCGGCAACCTCAATCCAGAACGCATCGCGATTCTTGCCATGTACCATGACTCTAGCGAAGTATTAACGGGTGACCTTCCAACCCCAGTGAAGTATTACAACCCTGAAATTGCCAAAGAATATAAGAAGATAGAATCAGCAGCGGAACAAAAATTACTCTCAATGTTACCGGAAGAGTTCCAAGATGAATTTGCCCCCTACCTTCTTTCTCATTCTGCACACGAGGAGGACGCAAAAATCGTCAAGCAAGCCGACTCCATCTGTGCCTATTTAAAATGTCTCGAAGAACTAAGCGCAGGCAATCATGAGTTCGCTCTGGCAAAAAAACGCTTAGACATCACTTTGCAAGAACGTAGAACGCCTGAAATGGATTACTTCCTCAATACCTTTGCCCCAAGTTTCGAATTATCGTTAGATGAAATCAGTTAGCTTACGGAGATAATCGTGTCGTTTGAATTACACCCACAATGGCAAGAGCGCCATGATGATGAGCATAAAATACGTCGTGACGACCATCGAAGCCCGTACCAAAGAGATCGAGCGCGCATTCTTCACTCGGCTGCATTTCGACGCTTACAAGCAAAAACCCAAGTACACGGCAATAGCTTGGAAGACTTTCACCGCAGCCGGCTAACACACTCCTTAGAAGCGTCGCAACTCGGGACCGGTATCGTCGCCCAGTTAAAGAAAAAACAACCAGAGTTCCGTGATCTATTACCATCAGACAGCTTAATTGATTCATTATGTTTGGCGCACGACATCGGGCATCCTCCATACGGTCATGGGGGAGAAGTCGCTCTAAACTACGTAATGCGCGAACATGGCGGTTTCGAGGGGAACGCCCAAACCTTTCGTATCGTCACTAAGTTAGAGCCTTATACTGAGCATTTCGGAATGAATTTATCACGCCGCACACTGCTTGGTTTGATTAAGTACCCTGCCCTTATTAGTCAAACACGCTCCGTCAAGTTGCCTCAACCAGCTGAGCATCAACGTAAACTAAAAGCCAAAGATTGGAGCCCAGCTAAGGGCATTTATGATTGTGATAAAGACTTATTTGATTGGGTAATTGCACCGCTTTCTGACAACGACAAGGCATTGCTTAGCCTAATGCGCTCAAAACCAGAATCGGAGTTTGAGCACAGTAAAACGCGCTTTAAATCACTCGATTGCTCAATCATGGAGCTAGCGGATGATATCGCCTACGGCGTTCATGATTTAGAAGATGCAATCGTACTTGGTATGGTGACACGCCAGCAATGGCAAGAAGGCGCAGCAAGTCAATTAGCGGACTGTGGCGACCCGTGGTTTGAAGCTCATATCGATTCCATCGGACAGATGCTATTTAGCGGTAAGCATCATGAGCGGAAAGATGCCATCGGTGGTATGGTTAACGCCCTGCTGACCAGCATTTCAATTAAGGCGGTGGATGAGTCTTTCAGTAATCCATTACTGTCTTGGAATGCGTGTTTAGAGCCACAAATGGCACGTGCACTTGACGTACTCAAGCACTTTGTCAGCACCTTCGTTATCCAAGTCCCGCAGGTCCAGATCGTTGAGTATAAGGGTCAGCAAATTATTATGGATATTTTTGAAGCGTTAACAGCGGACCCAGAGCGCTTGCTGCCTGTTCATACAAAAGAACTGTGGTGCCAAGCGAAAAGCGAGAGCAATAAGATGAGAGTCATCGCCGATTACATTTCTGCTATGACCGATGGACACGCGCAAAAGCTTCACCGTCAGCTATTCTCTTCCATCGTTCTTTAGTAACACTCAACCTTTCAAGTAATTCTTTTCAAATACGCCCGGCGGCATCTGGGCGATTTGGAATTCGATCATCTTTTCAAAGGCATGCATAAGCGGTGTAAAGTCTCTCTCGGGTTCAAGCAAGCGAAGCGAATGATAACCTGCCTCGACTGTCGATAAGCTATTCTCAGAGGGCGCTTTACGAATGGTGTAATGCCCTTGTAATTGCTTCGGTAATTGCACGGTTGGGAGTGGATGTAAATTGCTAGAAAGCTGCCACATTTTGTACGCTTTTTTCCACGTCCCATCGAGCAAAATCAAACGTATTTTCTTAGATACACTACGGCTCGCTTGATTAATTTCAGAGATGCATCGTGACTGTTCCGATGGGTAAAGAACAAAATGTTGATATGATTCATCCGCCAACAAGTGATTTAAGACATCATCACCAGAAAAGTCCTCTCCTATCAGACAAATACAGTTATCTAAACTCAAATTGAGAATCCGTGCCGTACCAAGCGGACGATGTTCTTCACTCGTGTGCTGAAGAATGATAAGTTCTACCTCGCTTGCCAACGGTACAATCCATTGGCAAATACACGCTTTTTGCGATTTTCCACAACGAGAACAATAACGAGACATAGAGTGAACCTTTATACCTTGCTGAGTATTATCAGCGTGATCTGTTTGATACTTCAATTCGAGCCAATGGCAAGCCTAACCGAGTGGCACAGCTACAATATACGCCATGGCGAATGGTGGCGAATCGTAACAGGAAATCTCACACATACCAACTTTGCGCACTTAGGGATGAACCTGGCAGGATTGTGGATCATTACTTTTATTTTTCGTCCAAGCACTCGCAACTTCCTTATCGTTTTCTCACTCTTGTGCGCATTTGTTGGCGCAATGAATTTGTTTACCAACATGTCGGTGTACGTGGGATTATCTGGCGTACTACACGGACTATTTGGATTCTGGGCACTCAGAGAAGTCTTTGAAAGCAGAAGAAGCAGCTTGTTGTTGGTCGGCGGGCTTATTGCCAAAGTAGCATGGGAGCAGATCTATGGTCCATCAAGCAGCACTGCGGCGCTTATCGGCGCAAACGTTGCTATTGATGCTCATTTATTTGGCGCACTCGGTGGGTTAACAATGTCTCTAATGGAAAAAGGCTTTCGCCGTCGTTTATTCGGTTAAAAAATCCCGAACCACGAAAGAGGGGTTGGTTCGGGAAAGCAGTAATAGGGAAACAGATATTGTTCTGAATTCAGACTCAATATCTGAAATACATCAAGCTACAGTAAAATGCGGCCTTCGTTTTTCTTAACTGTCGCTTCACCAATGCCTTTTACGCTCTTCAAATCTGCTGCCGTTTTAAAAGGGCCATGCTCCTCGCGGTAGTCCACGATACTCTGCGCTTTCTTCTCACCAATACCTTTCAACATGGTCGCTATTTCTTCAGCAGAGGCCGTGTTGATATTTACGGTAATTTCAATTCCTTCATATTTGTCAGTGGCTGAATCCGCAGCCATGCTAAAAGGCGCAAAAACAAATAAGCACAATGTCAAAATCCATTTCATATTGAACATACAATCTCCAAAATAGTAGGCTAAAACTAGTCATCGGGAGCAAGTCACTATCAGTTAACAAACCTAGATGACCCGATATTCGCAATGACTGGTATCACTTAAACGCGCACTAATTTAAGTAATGCTTATTGATGATTGAAGTTAATAAAGACAAAAATAAAACGGACCGCTTATGCGGTCCGTTTTAGTTAACATGCAAATTACACTAATTGTGCTTAGTTGCTCACAATAAAGTACTCAATGTCAGTGTTTGCGCGCAGTACTGCTAGCACAGATGATAGGTCTTGCTGAGAAGATGCACGCTGCATTTGCATCGCAACTTGCTCTTCTAACTCACTATCTAGCTCAGCATTTACAGCATCAAGCTCGATGATAACAATGTTACCTTCAAGATCTTTAGACTGACCATATACTGGCTTACCATCGACTGGTTTTGCCATCGCGAATACCGTTGTTGCCAACGGAGAACGGCGATCTACTGTCTCTTGTTCACCAAATTCAAGGTTGTTTTCAGTAAGCACATCTGTCTTACCTTCTTTCAATGCAGCAACAACCTGTGTACCAAGTTCCATCGCATCTTGCTCACCCTTAACGCGAGAAAGCTCTGCAATAACCTGATCTTTCACTTCTTCTAGTGGAAGAACCGTCTCATCACGTGCATCTTCAACACGAACCACAATAATATGTTCAGGTGCAACTTCGATAGCTTCAGAGTTTAAGCCATCTTCTTTTACTTCAGGGCTAAGGATAGCTTGCATTACCGCAGGGTTACGAAGCACTTCAGGTGCGTCAACTTGAGAAATAAAGTCCGTTGTCTTCACTTCTTGGTTAACGGCTTGAGAAGCGTCATACAATGAGTCTGGGTATTCAAACGCTACGCGCTCAAGCTCACTTTGTAGCTCGTAGAATTGATCAACCGCTTGTTGGTCAACCATTTCTTGTTTGATTTCAGCGGCTACTTCTTCAAATGGCTTCGCCACAGAGTCTTTTAGCTCTTCAAGCTTGATAATATGGTAACCAAAGTCCGACTTTACTAGACCTGACGTATCGCCTGGATTCTTCAACGCGAATGCCGCTTCTTCAAAAGCAGGGTCCATCACATCACGCTCAATCCAACCTAAGTCACCGCCGTTTTCAGCGCTGCCAAAATCGTCAGATTTCTCTTGAGCAAGCGTTGCAAAATCTGCACCCGCATTTAGCTCATCTAGGATAGCCTGCGCTTTTGCTTCATCGTCCCCTTCTACAAGAATATGAGCGACACGGCGCTGCTCTTCTGAAGAGTATTTGTTTAAGTGCTCATCGTAGTACTTTTTCACCTCAGCATCAGAAACATTAACTTGTTCCTTTAGCGCTTCAGCAGACAGTTCGATATAAGCGACTTTAACCTGCTCTGGGCGAGTAAAGTTATCAGGGTTTGCTTTGTAGTACTGTTGAATTTCTTCGTCAGTCAATTCAATGTTTTTCGCAAACTCTGCTAAGTCGATTTTAATCGTGCGAATATCACGAGTTTGAGTGAACAGCTTACCTTCTGCCTGTACTTCACCTGGCAGAATAAATTCACTGTTTTGTAGTGCATTCAGCAGTTGTTCACGAACCAATTCACGACGCATGTACTCAGCAAAAGAGTCTGGTGAAAAGCCTGCACGACGCAGAGAAGCTTGATAGATCTCTTGATCGAACTGACCATTAGATTGGAATTGAGGCATGTCTAGAATCATGCTGCGAACTTGGGTGTCGCTGATTCGCAGACCTAAAGCTTCTGCTTGTTGGTCAAGCAACACGTCATTGATCATTCGATCTAAAACGGATTTGCGGAAAGATTCAACATATGCAGGGTCAGCCAGCATTTGAGAGAAGTAGTCACCCAACTGAGCTTGCATACGGTTACGCTCATTTTGGTATGCCATCTCGAACTCACCACGAGGAATCTCAGTGTTACCGACTTTCGCTGCAGAGTTGTTGTTACCACTAACGATGTAGCTACCCACACCTGCAAAAACGAAAGACAGGATGATAAGCCCAAGGATAATTTTGACCGCGATGCTATTCACGCCTTCGCGTAGTCGATCCATCATAATTTAACTGCTCTCCACAATTGAAGCCTACTGCTTCTATCTAATAGAAATAATGGCGCAATAATATCAGAAAAAGAAATGCGCATCAGTATGATGCGCATAATTTAAGAAAGTTCGGCTCGAAGTTTGTAAATTTTTGTTCGAAACTTATTGTTTGAGCAAAAGTTAAGCAAATGGCCGGTTACAGAATTAACGCTGTGATTAGTTACAAGCGTCTTTCAGTGCTTTACCAGCTTTAAAAGCTGGTACTTTTGCTTCTGCGATTTGGATTTCTTCACCAGTTTTTGGGTTACGACCAGTACGTGCAGCACGAGTACGAACGCTGAATGTACCAAAGCCAACTAGAGCAACTTGATCACCAGACTGAAGAGTGCCGCTTACTGCTTCGATGAATGCATCTAGAGCACGACCCGCTGACGCTTTAGAAATGTCTGCATTTTCTGCGATTTGTTCTACTAACTGAGTTTTATTCACTGTAATTTCCCCTTTGTGTCATCTGTGATTATTTTTGTGATGACTTTCGTTCCATTGTTAAGAAAATATGCTCCATCCCTTATTCGTCAAGGGCTGGCAGCTATCGAAACTAACTTAGCGCCCAAAAAAAACGCTGACAAGCCTTTTTAGACTTATCAGCGTAAACTTTTACTTATTTTTGCTGCACATCACTATTTTTGAGACTCAAACTCAACGCCCGTCGGGTCTCGCTCTAGTGCGACTTTCAGTACTTCATCAATCCACTGTACAGGGATGACTTCCAGATCAGCGATAACATTATCAGGAATCTCTTCCAAATCACGCTCGTTGTCTTTTGGAATTAGCACAGTCTTAATGCCGCCACGGTGTGCCGCAAGTAACTTCTCTTTTAGGCCACCGATAGGTAGGACTTCACCACGCAGTGTGATTTCACCCGTCATCGCTACCTCTGCTTTCACAGGGTTACCTGTCAGAGCTGAAACCAAAGCAGTACACATTGCAGTACCCGCACTTGGGCCATCTTTTGGCGTCGCGCCTTCCGGTACGTGCACGTGAATATCTTTCTTCTCGTAGAAGTCAGTATTGATACCCAGTTTTTCTGCACGAGAGCGAACTACTGTCATTGCGGCTTGGATAGACTCTTGCATCACGTCACCAAGAGAGCCCGTTTGCGTCAGCTTACCTTTACCTGGCATGGATTGAGTTTCAATCGTTAGCAGATCACCACCCACTTCTGTCCAAGCTAGACCTGTCACTTGACCAATTCGGTTACTTTCATCCGCTTTACCGTAATCGAAACGTTGAACACCCAAGTACTCTTTTAGGTTGTCCATCGTTACCGTTACTGACTTGATGTCTTTATCCAGCAAGATGTTCTTCACGGCTTTACGGCAGATCTTAGAGATCTCACGTTCTAAGTTACGGACACCCGCTTCACGAGTGTAATAACGGATGATGCCAATAATCGCAGAGTCTTCAATGATGATCTCATCCGGTTTTAGACCATTGCGCTTCACTTGCTTATCAACAAGGTGACGTTTTGCAATGTTCAGCTTCTCGTCTTCGGTGTAACCAGATAAACGAATAACTTCCATACGGTCTAACAATGGACCTGGAATGTTCATTGAGTTCGAGGTTGCAACGAACATAACGTCAGAAAGGTCGTAATCCACTTCTAAGTAGTGATCGTTGAACGAGTTATTCTGTTCAGGATCAAGTACCTCTAGTAGCGCTGATGCCGGATCGCCGCGCATATCTGAAGACATTTTGTCGATTTCGTCCAATAAGAACAATGGGTTCTTCACGCCAACTTTCGACATCTTCTGGATTAATTTACCTGGCAATGAGCCAATGTAAGTACGGCGGTGACCGCGAATTTCGGCTTCATCACGTACACCACCCAGCGCCATACGAACGTACTTACGACCTGTAGCAGAAGCAATTGAACGACCAAGAGACGTTTTACCCACACCTGGAGGACCAACAAGACAAAGGATTGGACCTTTTAACTTATTGATTCGGTTTTGAACCGCCAAGTATTCAAGAATACGCTCTTTTACGCGCTCTAGACCGTAGTGGTCTTCATTAAGAATCTCTTCTGCTTTCGCTAAATTTTTCTTAACTTTTGAGCGTTTAGCCCAAGGCACGCTGACCATCCAATCGATGTAGCTACGAACCACTGTTGCTTCGGCAGACATTGGAGACATCATCTTAAGCTTTTGCAGCTCTTGCTCAGTCTTTTCACGTGCCTCTTGAGGCATTTTTGATTCGTCAATCTTCTTCTGCAGCGTTTCGAACTCGTCTGGTGCGTCTTCCATCTCACCAAGTTCTTTCTGAATCGCTTTCATTTGCTCATTCAGATAGTACTCACGCTGAGATTTTTCCATTTGCTTTTTAACGCGACCACGAATGCGTTTTTCAACTTGCAGCAAATCGATCTCTGATTCCATCTGGCCCATTAGGAATTCCAGACGCTCAGTGACATCAACAATTTCAAGTACTTGCTGCTTATCCACCAGCTTCAACGGCATATGAGCTGCAATAGTATCCGCTAAGCGAGCCGCTTCGTCGATACCGTTGAGTGAGGTGAGAACTTCTGGTGGAATCTTCTTGTTTAGCTTAATAAAGCCTTCAAACTGATTGATCGCACTGCGAACAATCACTTCTTGCTCACGCTCATCCAATTCTGGCGTAACCACAAATTCCGCTTCCGCTAGGAAGAAGTCACTCTCTTTAAAGTGATTGATTTTCGCACGTTGCTGGCCTTCAACCAGTACTTTTACTGTGCCATCCGGAAGCTTCAGTAGCTGGAGAATGGTGGCTACCGTACCTACTTCAAATAGGTCGTCAACCGTAGGCTCATCAGTATCAGCTTGCTTTTGTGCCACAAGAAGAACTTGTTTGTTGGTTTCCATCGCCGTTTCTAAACAGCTAATCGATTTCTCACGACCAACAAACAATGGAATAACCATGTGCGGGTAGACCACTACGTCACGTAGAGGTAGTACCGGGATCTCGATACGCTCGGAACGTTCCAAGTTCATATAATTCTCTCTTCCGCTTTCACGTTTACGTATTACTTATCGATTTATATGGGGGCTAATTGTTTGGATTCAATAAGAGAAATAAAAAAAAGGAGGTAATTACTTACCTCCTTTTTCATTACGGCTGAATTTATTCTGCTCCAGCGGCCTGATTGTCTGAGTTGCTATAAATAAGCAATGGCTCTGACTCACCATTGATGACGGACTCATCAATCACGACCTTACTTACGTCTGTCGCAGATGGCAGTTCGTACATGGTTTCCAGTAATACGCCTTCAAGGATCGAGCGTAAACCACGAGCACCTGTCTTACGCTCCATTGCTTTCTTAGCGATAGCGCGCAGCGCATCTTCTCGGAACTCAAGTTCGGCGTTTTCAAGCTCAAACAATGCTGCGTATTGCTTGGTTAATGCGTTCTTCGGTTCACATAGGATCTGAATCAACGCTTCTTCATCAAGCTCAGTCAGTGTTGTTGTCACAGGAAGACGACCAATGAATTCTGGAATGAGTCCGTACTTCACTAAATCCTCAGGCTCAACCTGAGTAAATAGCTCACCCACGGTCTTCGATTCGTTTTTAGAACGAACTTCAGCACCGAAGCCAATACCTGTACCTGTTGCAACACGCTGCTCAATCACCTTATCTAGGCCAGCAAATGCACCACCACAGATGAACAGGATCTTCGACGTGTCCACTTGTAGGAATTCTTGCTGAGGGTGCTTACGACCACCTTGAGGTGGAACCGAAGCAACCGTACCTTCGATAAGTTTTAGTAGCGCCTGCTGAACACCTTCACCAGATACGTCACGCGTAATAGATGGGTTTTCAGCTTTGCGTGAAATTTTATCAATTTCATCAATGTAAACGATGCCGCGTTCAGCTTTAGCTACATCGTAATCACATTTTTGCAGAAGCTTTTGGATGATGTTTTCAACGTCTTCACCCACATAACCAGCCTCGGTTAGTGTGGTTGCGTCTGCCATTGTAAATGGCACATCCAAGAATCGAGCTAATGTCTCAGCAAGTAGTGTTTTACCGCTACCTGTTGGGCCAATTAGAAGGATGTTACTTTTACCAAGCTCTACACCTTCACTCGTTGTATCACCATTGCGTAAACGCTTGTAGTGGTTATATACCGCAACTG
>NZ_WXWT01000146.1:0-11166 GCF_009904725.1 Vibrio sp. V43_P6S15P86 | reverse complement strand
GTGCCACACCGATGCTCACCCTATATGAAGGGTTGGACAATTACTGGAATAAAGTCAGTGCTCACTTAACTAAACTGCAGTTAAGCTTTCAATTTGGTTGTGGTTTTTCACCTTTGTCAGCCAAGTTAATGGCATTGGCAGGAGCAAATGTTCTTAGTGACGACAAATCTCTTATCGAACAAATGTTATTCCCATTACCTCTGCCTCTAACCGATTTATCGATCTCTATGGTTGAAAAGCTGCACCGCGTAGGCGTTACTTCCTTAAAAGGGTTACTTGAACTGCCGTTGCAAGACATCGCACGACGCTTTGATATCGATTTGGTGAACTACGTTGGTCGACTGACAGGGCAGTTCAAGCATCCTGTAGACTTTTATCACCCGACCGAATCCTTCCAAGTTTATTTAGAGCTGTTATTTGAGCTCGAAAACGTCCAGTGGATTGAAAAGCCGCTGGCCAAGTTACTTCGTCAACTCGAAACCTTTCTTAAATTAAGAGATAAGGTCGCTTTTGAGCTGTGTTTAACACTCCACCAGCGTGAGAAACAAGAGCAACACCTTCAACTCACTTCTGCGCAAGGTGATTACCTATGTCAGCGTTGGCAGCAGTTAGCGAGTTTAAGCTTAGAGTCACTCTCGCTCAATGGCCCAGTCACAGGGCTAACGTTAAAAGTCGTCCGTCAAGGTGAGCCTCTTAGTGCATCACGCGATCTCTTTGCTGGGCAAAAAGGGAACATGAATGCTTTAGAACTGCTCTCTTTACTGCAAGCTAAATTGGGGAAAAGTGCCGTGTTAAAACCCAACATCGCTTGCGATCCTAGACCAGAAAAGGCCAGTCAGTATCGCCCTGCTGATGCTCCAGATGAAAAGGAGCACGCCATACCATCCATACTACGCCCCGCAATGCAATTGCCCACTCCCATTGCATTGCAAGAGCAAGTCTCTTTGGTCCACGGACCTGAGCGAATCGTTTCTGGATGGTGGGATGGTGATGAGATCATGCGTGATTACTACATTGCACACACCAAGCAAGGCCGCTGGTTATGGATATTTCGCGATCAGCACAAGCACTGGTTTCTTCATGGCTATTTTTGTTAAATCGACAGTTATTTTTGTTGGATCATTATGAGTTACGCGGAACTATTTTGTCAGTCTAACTTCTCTTTTTTGACTGGGGCTTCTCATGCAGAAGAACTGGTACTCCAAGCTGCTTTCTATCGCTATCAAGCTCTAGCCATAACTGATGAATGTTCGGTCGCGGGCGTTGTCAAAGCCCATGCGACCATCGAACAACATAAACTCGATATCAAACAAATCGTTGGAAGTATGTTTTGGTTAAATGATGAATGCCAAATCGTACTGCTTTGCCCTTGTCGCAAGGCTTATGCCGAGTTGTGTCGTATCATCACAAACGCAAGAAGACGAAGTGAAAAAGGCAACTATCAACTGTTCGAATGGGATTTGATGTCGATTCGACATTGCTTGATATTGTGGCTGCCCACACATCAAGAGAGTGACCACTATTGGGGACGCTGGCTCAATCAACACCACGCTAATCGTTTGTGGGTAGCGATTCAGCGCCATTTGAGTAACAACGATACTGAGTACATTGCGCACTGCGAGCAGTTAGCACATGAATTTCAATTACCTATAACTGCCTGCGGAGGCGTTCTCATGCATGATGTTGAACGCTTGCCATTACAGCATGTACTTACCGCTATAAAGCATGGGTGTAGCGTCGATAAACTCGGTTTTGATCGTATTTCGAATACAGAACGAGCGCTTCGTCCTTTTAAAAAACTGGTTCGGATTTACAAACCAGAATGGCTGGAAGAAAGTACTTACATCGCCGATTTATGCGAGTTTAAGCTCTCCGATTTAAAATACGAATATCCTACCGAGCTGATCCCAGATGGTTATACACCCGACTCTTACTTACGTATGTTAGTCGAGCGTGGTAAAAAGCTGCGTTTTCCTGAAGGCGTGCCAGCAGAAGTCAATCAAACCATCGAGAATGAACTTGCGCTTATTCAAGAGCTGAAATACCACTACTACTTCCTTACCATCCACGACATCGTAATGTTCGCGAAACAACAAGGCATTCTTTACCAAGGTCGAGGTTCCGCCGCAAACTCTGTGGTGTGCTATTGCCTGGAAATTACCGCCGTCGACCCTCGACAAATCGCAGTCTTATTCGAACGATTTATCAGTAAAGAACGTAAGGAACCGCCGGATATTGATGTGGACTTTGAACACGAGCGCCGTGAAGAGGTTATCCAATATATTTACAAAAAATATGGCCGTGAGCGTGCAGCACTTGCTGCAACAGTGATCAGCTATCGCTTTAAAAGTGCCGTGCGTGAAGTCGGTAAAGCGCTAGGGATTGAAGAGACCCAATTAGATTTTTTCATTAAGAACGTTAATCGCCGAGATCGCAGCCAAGGCTGGCAAGCTCAAATTATTGAACTTGGCTTACAACCAGAATCTCTCAAAGGGCAGCAGTTTATCCAATTGGTCAACGAGATAATTGGCTTCCCACGCCACTTATCTCAGCACGTGGGTGGTTTTGTAATTTCATCTGGCCCTTTATATGAGTTAGTACCTGTTGAAAATGCCTCGATGGAAGATCGCACTATCATTCAATGGGACAAAGACGATTTAGAAAGCTTGAAGCTATTAAAAGTCGATGTGCTCGCACTCGGCATGTTAAACGCCATCAGAAAGTGCTTTCAACTGGTCGAGAAACACCACCAGCGCTCCCTCTCTATTTCCGAGATCACTCGCCGACAAGATGATCCACACGTGTACCGCATGATTCAAAAGGCCGACACGATAGGCGTATTCCAAATTGAATCTCGTGCACAAATGAGCATGCTCCCTCGCTTAAAGCCCGCTTGTTATTACGATTTAGTGATTCAAATTGCGATTGTTCGTCCAGGCCCTATTCAGGGTGATATGGTGCATCCTTTTTTAAAACGGCGTGATCACAAAGAGCCTGTCAGTTATCCATCGGAAGAAGTAAAAAGCGTTCTTGAGCGGACTATGGGCGTCCCTATTTTCCAAGAGCAAGTCATCAAGCTAGCCATGGTAGCCGCAGGGTTTAGCGGCGGCGAGGCCGATCAACTCCGTCGAGCGATGGCATCATGGAAAAAGAATGGCGATCTCGCTAAATTCAGACCAAAACTGATCAATGGTATGCAAGAGAGAGGTTATGACTTAGCGTTTGCTGAGCGCATTTTCGATCAGATTTGCGGCTTTGGTGAGTACGGCTTCCCTGAAAGTCATTCAGCGTCTTTCGCAGTGCTGGCATATTGTTCTGCATGGTTAAAATATTATTACCCAGCCGAATTTTACACTGCATTATTGAACAGCCAACCAATGGGATTTTATAGCCCATCGCAATTAGTACAAGATGCTCGCCGACATGGCGTCGAAGTATTGCCGGTGTGCGTCAATCATTCAAAATATCAACATCATCTCGTCTCACGTCCGAATGGCAGGCTCGGCGTGCAACTTGGTTTTCGCTTGGTGAAAGGCTTTAACGCAGAAAGCGCACAAAGGCTTATTGAGCGCAAACCACTTAATGGTTACCGATCGATTCAAGAAGTAAAGCAGATATTAAGAAGCCGAAGTGACATTGAATTATTGGCTTCAGCCAATGCATTTCAGGCCTTATCGGGAAATCGTTATAACGCTCGCTGGGCAGCAATGGATTCCTTATCTGACCTACCATTGTTTCACAAGGTCGAAGAACCCAATGTTAGCTACCAGACTCAACCCTCTGAATATGAAAATTTAATTGAGGATTACGCAAGCACGGGACTATCTCTTAGCCGCCATCCAATTAAATTATTAGAAGAAACGGGCAAACTCCCTCACTTTACCCGCATGAGGCAACTGACAGAGAAACCGCATAAGTCACTGGTCACAGTGGTAGGTGTGGTAACAGGAAGACAATCTCCAGGCACCGCCGCTGGCGTGACATTTTTTACGTTAGAAGATGACACAGGCAACATTAATGTGGTCGTTTGGCAAGCGACAGCACGAGCCCAAAAGCAAGCGTATTTAGGCGCTAAAGTATTAATGGTGAAAGGCATTCTTGAAAGAGAGGGGGAAGTCACGCACGTTATTGCTGGCAAGTTGATTGATTGCACGCACTATTTGAATAATCTACAAAGTAAATCTCGCGACTTTCATTAGTACAGAAGTATTAAGGAGAGAGGTGTAAAAAGTCAGAGAGAGCTGCGCTCCCTCTGATTTCACTAAGTCTAATCATGCACTTTTAGAAAGCATCTGACGTAATCGGTCTTGAGCAACTTCAACCAGCAGATCCGGTTGGAATTTAGATATAAAGCGGTCACAGCCTACTTTTTGTACCATGGCTTCATTAAAGCTGCCGCTCAGAGAGGTGTTCAACGTAATAAACAACTTAGACATACGTGGATCTTGGCGCACTTCATGAGTCAGTTTATAACCGTCCATTTCAGGCATTTCAGCATCCGTAATCATCATTAACAGCTCTTTTTCCACGTCTTTCCCTTCATCACACCAGCGTTTTAAAACCGTTAGCGCTTCTAGGCCGTCACGACACTCGATGATATTCATACCCAATTGAGAAAGCGTATCGCGAACTTGATTACGAGCTGTAGAGGAATCATCCACAATCAGAACATTACGCCCGACCATTGCTTGGGCAAGTTCTTGATCCAGAATGTCCGCTGAAATCGTGACGTCGTAATGCACGATCTCTGCTAAAACTTTTTCAACGTCAATAATTTCGACAATTTGAGAGGCATCCCCCTCTTTGACTTGCGTGATAGCTGTGAGGTAATTCGAGCGACCAGACGTGGAAGGAGGCGGCTGAATTTCAGTCCATGCCGTATTAATAATGTTTTTAACCGGACCGACTAAGAAGCCCTGCACCGTGCGGTTGTACTCTGTCACGATCAAGTTTTCTTCTTCCGCTTCACCACGCAAAGCTGGGAAACCTATCGCGCCACGCAAATCAATCACTGGCACTGCTTCACCTCGTAAAGAAGCGACCCCACGAATGTTGTAGTGTGAGCCAGGAAGCTTGGTTAACGGTGGCAGCTTGATGACCTCTTTCACTTTGAACACATTAATCGCAAACAATTGGCGACTATTTAAAGTGAACAGCAGAAGCTCTAGTCGGTTTTCACCAACCAAGTTCGTACGCTGGTCAACCGTATTTAACACTCCGGACATACTACTACCTAAATTATGGATAATTCTTATTTTTACTCAAAATCAATACAGACACATCAAGGTTCTAAGCCCAAATAACCTTAAGATATTTGTTTTTCGAGCATGGCTTGAAAGTACAACGGTTTCAGCGTATTACTTCCCTTCTATTTGTATCAGACACAAAGTCACTCTACACATTGAAAGCCATTTGGGTTTATTTACTTGAGCTTTTTAGGAAATTACATGAATGGCGCAGATATAGCAATGCAGCACAACTCAAATTCACCTTCTAGTAATAGGCGATCAAAAAGGGTGAGCTGTTAAGCCTCACCCTAAATCATCTAAAAATGTATAGGCTCGACACCTAAGCACTTCATCATGTTTGAAGCAATTAGCCTTCCACAACCTTCATCAATAACTGACCATCGTACAACGCTTGCTTGATCAACGCGGCACCAGGCATTGTTGCTTGCTTATAGAAACGAGATTCCACCAGCTCAAGATCTTGGTGATAAACCGGTAAACTCTGCTCTTCGATACAGCGACGCACCGCAGGATAAAGAACATCTTTTGCTTGGTTAATCACACCACCGATCAAGATCTTCTCAGGGTTAAATAAGTTGATCACAATAGCAATTGCGGAACCTAAGTAGCGTCCAAGCTTTTCAATCACATCAACTGCCAACGGATCACCGTTCGCTGCCGCTTCACAAATGCTCTCAATACTCATTTCTTCTTGTTCAGCAAGAATAGAGTCTTCGCCATCAGCAATTCTTCTTACGACTTCTTCACGAATCGCTTGAGAACTGGCAACGGTTTCCAAACAACCAATGTTGCCACAATGACAACGTTTTCCATTTGGGTCGATTTGAATATGTCCAAGCTCACCAATGTTACCGTGACGGCCTTGCAAAACGCGCCCATCCAGAATGATGCCGGCACCTAAACCATGGTGAATAGAGATAAGAACAGAGTTGTCATTGTCTTGAGAATGGCCGAAAAGCTTTTCTGCTAATGCCCAAGCTCGCGTGTCATTGGCAATGAAAACTGGCAAGCCTGTTGCTTTATATATCTCTGGTCCAAGAGCAAGATTTTCGACGTTGTAATGAGGCATTTGCAGCACGACACCTTGCTCTGAATTCACAAGGCCAGGCAGCGTAATTGCAATACTGGTAACACGGTCAAGTTGATCCGCGTAAGTTTGGAAGAATTCATCAATTTCGTAGAGCAGACGCTCAAGCACATCGTCTTGGTCACGTTCGTGTATCTCGATTTTAGTATCGATCAACACATCACCACCTAGCTCATGCAGAGCAATAGTTAAATAACCTCGCCCCAAACGCATTGACAGAAATTGCCACCCTTCGTTGTTGACCTGCAAACCGACGGCAGGTCGACCACGACTCGTCGCTTCTTGTACTGTGGTTTCATGAATCAAGTGCGCTTCAATTAATTCTCGAGTGATTTTGGTGATACTGGCAGGAGCAAGCTCACTCTGCTTGGACAAATCAATTCGAGAAATAGGACCTTTTAGGTCAATTAGTTTATATACACGACCAGCATTGACCTGTTTGATATGATCAATATGGCCCGGTTGAGCCATGTACATCTTGCACTCCGAAATTCTATAACGAGACAATTTTTTTACTTTGCGAACTAATTGTGAAGTGAATTAATAAATCCCCGTGACAAGCATCACGTATAAACCTGTTTGTTTGTGTATTCAATCAAATAACGAAGAATCTACTCCTGTTAAATTGTTTGAAAAATAACTTATTTTTATTCACTAAATTATGAAGCAACTCCTGTTACAACAGCGCATTCTCTTCAATAGGGGCTGAAGCCTATGGAATATCTGTCTGTTTTACCGGGATTACTCTTAATGTAAACATTCTGTGCATATACTTATACTCAAGCAGCTTTAAGGTGTGGGCTCAGCAACGAGGCAGACCTTGAGAGCGATTGAGGAAAGTAAGGATAGAGTTCAAGTTACCTTTACACATACATTCATCGGAGAATCTATGACTTCCAAACTAAGACGAACAAAAATTGTCACCACGCTTGGTCCTTCAACGGATAAGGACAATGTACTTGAGGAGATCATCAAAGCCGGTGCAAACGTTGTCCGTATGAATTTCTCACATGGAACCAGTGAAGACCACATTCAACGCGCCAAAAAAGTCCGTACCATTGCGGCAAAGCTTGGGCGTCAAGTTGCTATCCTCGGCGACTTGCAAGGCCCTAAAATCCGCGTATCGACCTTTAAAGACGGCCAAGTCATGTTGAATGTGGGCGACAAATTCACATTAGACAGTGATTTACCAAAAGGTGAAGGCAACCAAGAGTCCGTAGGGCTAGATTATAAAGAACTGCCGCAAGATGTGTCACCAAACGACATTCTGTTACTCGATGATGGACGCGTTCAACTGCAAGTCACCAGCGTCGAAGGCAATAAAGTTCATACCCGTGTGATTGTTGGTGGTCCACTATCTAATAATAAAGGGATCAACAAAAAAGGCGGCGGATTGTCAGCCGATGCGCTCACAGAGAAAGATAAAGCCGACATTCTTACCGCCGCAGAAATTCAAGTGGACTACCTTGCTATTTCGTTCCCACGTAACGGCGAAGACATGCATTACGCTCGACGCCTAGCCAGAGATGCAGGCCTCGAAGCCATGTTGGTGGCTAAAGTCGAACGAGCAGAAACCGTCGCGACTAATGAGTCTATTGACGATATTATTCTCGCATCCGATGTGGTGATGGTTGCGCGTGGCGATCTGGGTGTAGAAATCGGCGATCCTGAACTTATTGGCGTCCAGAAAAAGCTGATTCGCCGCGCACGCAGCTTAAACCGCATCGTAATTACTGCGACACAAATGATGGAGTCCATGATTACTAGCCCGATGCCGACGCGTGCTGAAGTGATGGACGTGGCCAATGCGGTTCTAGACGGCACTGACGCGGTGATGCTGTCTGGAGAGACCGCAGCAGGTAAATACCCTGTAGAAACGGTCAAATCCATGGCCGAGGTGTGTGTGGGCGCAGAAAAGATGTCTGAGGCAAGCCTATCCACTTATCGCTTAGATCGCACCTTCGAAACAGCTGAAGAAACCATCGCAATGGCAACCATGTACTCTGCGAATCACATGGAAGGAATTAAAGCGATGATCTCGTTAACAGAATCTGGCAGGACTGCGTTGATGATGTCTCGCTTAAGCTCTGGCTTACCAATATTTGCCTTATCACGTAATGAATCCACGCTCAATCGAGCTGCACTATACCGAGGCGTGACACCGGTATATTTCGAGTCAAAAAGTGATGCAGGTTTACCGACAGCTCAAGCTGCGATTGCCAGCCTTAAAGAACAAGGGTTCTTGCACAAGGGTGATTTAGTCATGATCACTCAAGGCGATGTAATGGATGTCGTTGGTTCAACCAACTGCATGCGAATTCTGCAAGCATAACCTTTATACCTAACCCTATTAACCATAGAGATTAGGTACGCACACTAATGAGGCTCCGAAAACGGAGCCTCATTTATTTACACTTCACTTTGTATTTAGCGTATGTCGTTAATACAAAAGGTTATGCACTCTCTCTGCCATCAATTTCAATATTCAGTTGGTCATAGAGTTGAACCAGATTAAACCCCGCCTGAAGTCCGAGTTGATAATCATGCTCTAGTGATTCTTGGTCACTTAACAAAGAAGAAGAACGAAGCCCCTCTTTAGGCGCGATTTGTAAAATGAAAGTATCGTCAGGTGGAGCAGATATAAAGGCCTGAGTGAGCTCAAATGTTTGATAGTGAATCATCAGCATGTCGGCTAAACCTGAGTCAAAATTCTCACCGATTAAATGGCTTAGACGATACAAATTATCAGCACCGAACAACCAACGACCTCCATTCAATAGCATTTTTCCGGCAAGCTTCGACTGATGGGCGGCATTAATTTTTTGTTGGAAGAACGAAGCCCAATCCAACTTCCATCGATTCACTTTTTGCTGCCATGATTGCTGCACCGAATTGATAGACTCTCGATACCACTCGACAGGCACATCCCCTACTTCACTTTGCGCTCTCGCTTCAATCTCCGAGAACGGTTCTGTTCGGATGACAATAATGTTGCGAGCATTCTGACGCCACGCTTCTTGAACAGGGATAGAAGCCGACACACCACCATCAACAAACTTATTGCCATTAACGTCGACAGGTCCGTGGTACAACTTAGGAATCGCGCATGTTGCTAACATGGTGTTAAACCACGTGTCACCCAAGATTGGTAAATATTGATCCGATAGCGTCTCTACATTTGTTACCGCTGCAAACGCACCTCGTCCTCCTAGTGCACTGCGGCCTAAATCAAGATCAAGCTTGTAAGGGAAATCTTGAATCCGCTCTAACGCCCACTCTAAACCCAAGTACTGCTGCTTTCGAATATAACGAAACAGATTAAAAAACTCAGGAGACGTTGTCAGTTCGGTAATAAAAGCTTTGCCCATACCGTGTTGACGACATAAGTAGGAGCATAAATTGAGTGCCCCAGCAGAGGTACCGTAGAATTCATCGAAAGGATCAAAGTTGGAAAGTAAAAATGCGTCTAATACGCCAGCGGTAAAAATCCCTCTCTGCCCTCCACCTTGCGTGACTAAAGCAGTTTTTCCGTGCCTGAAATGCTCATAAACTTTGACATCAAGCTCAGTGTGGCTTTCTGTGATTATACCGCTGTTACGTATCATAGGCTCACGCCATTTTGTTAAAACGTTTGGTAAAAGTAGTTATCTTAAGCCGTTGTAATCGCAATGATACCAAACGACAAAAGTACTGCAAAAACAGTCACCACGATGATTAATGCGGATTTTAGATCGTGTTCCATAAACACCTCCTTAATATGTAACAAATTAATAACACCAGTGTGAAATATGTTCAAGATTTGCTTAATTTAGTCGCGCAATTTTGACTAACCCATCACAATTAGCTTAGTCATAATAAGGAGATAGGACATGAACCAAAAACTCAGCTGGCTGGTAGGAAGCATACTGCTCAGCACCGCGGTAAGTGCACAAGCCAATATTATCGTTACTCCATTCATAGGCTATACAGGTGGCGGTCAAGTAGAAGACGAAAGTGGCAATACATACGACCTCGATCCCGCAGTGAACTACGCACTTTCAATCGAGACGCCTTTTGAGAAAGGAAGAATTGGATTATTTTACTCCAACCAATCAACAGAACTTGAAAAGTTATCAAATTCGGCAGACATCCATTACCTGCAATTTCAAAGCAGCATGTACTACCCTGTTGCAGAAAACTGGCAAACCTATATTGGTGTTGGCTTGGGAGCCTCTTACACCGATGTTGATTGGGTAGACAAAAAATACGGATTTTCGGCTAGCGCTTTTGCAGGGCTGGAATATGAGTTTTCAAAGAACTTTGCGTTGACAGCCCAATTGAGATGGTTGGGAACGGTCGTTGATAACGATACCTCTGGAGCCTGCACCCTACCTAATGACGGCTCAAACTGCATCATTAAGTTCGATACCGATTGGATGAATCAATTCCAATCAAATATTGGTTTTAGTTTCCGTTTCTAATTTTTTGTACACTTCACTTCGTAGGGCTCGCCACAAAGAGTGCTGGGCGAGTCCTACACAAAGCAGATAGAGAATATCATCTAAACATCATCGCTTAGAAAAGTAACGAAGCATTCTCTAGCGGGGTGCGCAAAAGATAGCCGTACGCCCTAGTTCATCAAAATAGTTTTAAACACCAAGTCGATTATTGGATTCTAGTCATTTGTTCCATACAACCAACCAATCCCCCACACAAAACCATAATCAAACTCAAATTTAACAAGATTAAAACCAGACAACGCACCTGAGTTAACATTTAGATTCTATTGCGCTAAGTATTATTAGAAGTTAGTCTGATTAGTGAAAACAGATAAATATTTCAGTTTTATCA
>NZ_WXWT01000370.1:0-11172 GCF_009904725.1 Vibrio sp. V43_P6S15P86 | reverse complement strand
AATGAGAAGATTGCTCATTCCTGTCGCCATCTCGGCTGTGTTGTCGGGATGTGGTAAAGAACTTCCCCCTGTTCCAGAACCAGAATCCCGCCCCGCGAAGCTATTTACAGTATCTGTTGGCAATGCCCAATTTGAACGACACTTTCCTGCCACGACGGAAGCTGGTGATAAAGCGGTACTGACGTTTCGAGTTCCTGGACTTCTTCAAACGATTGAGGTGAATGAAGGCCAAGTCGTCAGCAAAGGCGATGTATTGGCTTCATTAAATCCTGATGAGTATTCTCTGCTTGAACAGCAAGCTCGGGCAAATTTCGCGCTCGCAGACGTGCAGTACAAGCGATACCAAAAGTTACGCAAAGACCAAGTGGTGTCCGAACAAGACTTTGATGAGGCAAAAGCGAATCACAATTCAGCAAAAGCTCAGTGGAATCAAGCAAAGGCAAATTTAAGGTATACCAAACTTGTCGCGCCATATGATGGTACGATTTCGTATATTCCAGCAGAAAACCATGAGTATGTTGCCGCAAAAGAAGGCGTGATGAATATCCAATCCAACCAACTGCTTAAGGTGATATTCCAAGTCCCTGACTATCTGCTAAACCGTTACACGCAGGGGAGCGATGTCTCTGCCAGAATGGTATTTGACGCTTTCCCCGAGCAGTCATTTGACTTGACCTTTCAAGAAATCGATACAGAAGCCGATCCTAAAACCGGTAGTTACAAAGTCACTATGGTTATGGAGCGACCATCAGAAATAGGCCTTTTACCGGGCATGTCTGGTAATGCTTACCTCCTATCTAAAAATGCTGGTGCAACAAAAATTCCTAATTCCGCGCTGCTAGAAGAGAACGGCAAAACATACGTTTGGCGTGTTGATGAGCAAGGCATTGTGTCCAAAGCCGCTATTGAGATGAATGACAAAAACCAAGTGTTAGCAGGGCTTAACGATGGCGATCAAATCATTATCTCTGATGTTAGTGTAATTGAACCCGGAATTAAGGTAAGAGCCTGGATTAAGGAAAGAGGGTTGTAATATGAAAGGAATCATCTCTCTAGCGGCATTATTTTCAACGTTTCTTCTTGTTGGTTGTGGCGATAAGGCACCAGAAAAAGCTCTTGAGACACCGCGTGTAAGAGTTACCTCATTAGCGGGAAACAAGGTGGATGACAACCTATATTTCCCTGCGGTTGCGAATGCAGCGGATCGCTCTCATTTGAGTTTCCGAGTGGCAGGAGAAGTCAGCCGCATCATGGTAAAAGAGGGCGATAAAGTCACGAAGGGTGATGTTATCGCAACGTTGGACCCTACGGACTATGAGTTGGATGTAGATAATGCGAGTGCGCGTTTTTCTGTTGTTGACAGTCAGTATCGCCGTTCACGTCCTTTGGTTGATAAAGGCCTATTAGCTAAGTCTCAGTTTGATGAAATTGCAGCACAACGACAAATCGCTCTGGCTGAGCTTAAGTTAGCGAAACTCCGTTTATCATTTACTACCTTAAAAGCGCCTGTGGATGGGATCATTTCGCGAGTTAATATCGAGCAATTCGAAAATGTCCAAGTCGGACAGCATATCGTCAATATTCATAGTTTGGAGCGAGTAGAGGTGCTGATTCAACTTCCAGACCGGCTCTATGTGAACCAACCGCCAACGGAAGAAAGACTTACCGCGATAAAAGCATTGGTGCGCGTGCCTAGTGGTAACGAGTACAACGCGACCGTGAAAGAATTTACGACTGAGCCAGACCCAACAACAGGCACGTTTACCGTCACATTATCGCTTCCTATGCCGGAAGAAGAATACATCCTAGATGGGATGGCAGTTGAAGTGACCTCCAAAGATAAGAACGTTGGCTTGGATCTCAATTTAGGAATTAATGTTCCTATTGAAGCCATTTTTAACGCGGACGGTGACGAGCTGGGGCGCGAAAACAAATTTGTTTGGGTACTGAATGATGACAACACGGTATCGCGCAGACAGGTGCGAGCAGGTAAGGCATCTAAAACGTCCATTCAAATCCTTGATGGTCTCATGCTCAAAGACAAAGTTGTGATTGCCGGTGTTTCTCGGTTAAGGGATGGCATGAAAGTGGAAGTGATACAGGAAATGGCTACGCAGGAGGCCGGTCTATGAGCGATCTTAATAAATCAGCGCCTCAAAGTGATGATGATGTGACCGGTATTGCTGCGTACTTCATCCGAAATCGTGTCATCAGTTGGATGGTCGCACTGATCTTTTTGATTGGTGGTATCGCTGCATTCTTTGGGTTAGGGCGTCTTGAAGACCCTGCTTTTACCATCAAAGATGCCATGGTGGTGACCTCTTATCCTGGTGCGACGCCGCAACAAGTCGAAGAAGAAGTGACTTATCCGATCGAAAAAGCGATTCAGCAGCTTACTTATGTTGATGAAGTGAATTCGATTTCTAGCCGAGGATTATCGCAAATCACGGTCACGATGAAGAACAATTATGGCCCTGATGATCTACCACAAATTTGGGATGAGTTACGCCGTAAAGTGAATGACCTTAAAGGGACGTTGCCTCCGGGTGTGAATGAACCTCAAGTGATCGATGATTTTGGTGATGTTTACGGGATTTTGTTAGCGGTGACTGGCGACGGTTATAGCTACAAAGAGCTACTGGATTACGTCGATTACTTACGCCGAGAGCTCGAACTGGTTGATGGAGTGAGCAAAGTTTCGGTATCCGGGCAGCAGCAAGAGCAAGTTTTCATCGAAGTATCGATGAAAAAGCTGAGCAGTATAGGACTTTCTCCCGATACGGTCTTTAATCTTCTCTCGACGCAAAACGTGGTTTCTGACGCAGGGGCGATCAAAATTGGTGAAGAGTACATCAGAATTCAGCCGACTGGCGAATTCCAGAGTGTGGATGAGCTAGGCGATTTGTTGATTACTGAGTCGGGAGCTCAGGGGCTCATCTTCTTGAAAGATGTGGCGGAAATAAAACGTGGGTATGTAGAAGTACCGAGTAATATTATTAATTTTAACGGCAGCCTCGCACTGAACGTGGGTGTTTCTTTTGCTGAAGGTGTCAACGTCGTTGAAGTCGGAAAAGCATTTGATCATCGCCTTGCCGAGCTAAAGTACCAACAACCTGTCGGTATCGAAATTTCCGAAATTTACAGTCAGCCTAAAGAGGTGGATAAATCGGTTAGCGGTTTTGTTGTCAGCTTGGCTCAAGCCGTCGGTATCGTCATTATCGTACTTCTGTTCTTTATGGGGCTACGTTCAGGTCTGCTTATCGGTTTAATTTTACTGCTGACGGTGTTGGGTACGTTCATTTTCATGAAGTACCTCGCGATAGATTTGCAGCGGATTTCATTAGGTGCCTTGGTTATCGCGTTAGGTATGTTGGTGGACAATGCAATCGTCGTGGTTGAAGGGATTTTGATTGGTACTCAAAAAGGACGAACTCGACTCCAAGCCGCGACTGACATTGTTACCCAAACCAAGTGGCCATTACTTGGGGCAACTGTGATTGCGGTAACTGCATTTGCGCCCATTGGACTGTCTGAAGACTCGACGGGTGAATACTGTGGCACTTTGTTTACGGTTCTGCTGATCTCATTGATGTTGAGTTGGTTTACCGCTATCTCGTTGACACCATTCTTTGCTGACATCTTCTTTAAAGGCCAGAAGATTAAACAAGGTGAAGGGGAAGAAAATGATCCATATAACGGGGTTATTTTCGTTATTTATAAAAAGTTTCTCCAGTTCTGTATGCGCCGTGCTTGGTTTACCGTTGTGGTGCTGATTGCGGGATTAGCGGCAAGTGTTTATGGATTTACTTTTGTGAAGCAAGCGTTTTTCCCATCGTCGACAACGCCTATTTTTCAGTTAGATGTATGGATGCCGGAAGGAACTGATATTCGTGCCACCAACACAACGCTTAAAGAGCTAGAAAGTTGGTTAGCCAAGCAAGAGCATGTCGACCATATCACGACGACCGCGGGTAAAGGCTTACAGCGCTTTATGCTAACGTACGCGCCAGAGAAAAGTTATGCGGCTTATGGTGAGATAACCACTCGTATGGAAAATTACGAAGCGTTAAAACCATTAATGGCGAAGTTTCGAGAGTATTTAAAAGCCAACTACCCAGAAATCAATTACAAGCTCAAACAGATTGAGTTAGGCCCTGGTGGTGGTGCAAAAATTGAAGCGCGCATTATTGGCTCAGATCCAACCGTCCTTCGTACGATAGCCGCTCAGGTCAAGGACATCATGTACGCCGATCCTCAGGCAACAAATATCAGGCATGATTGGCGTGAACGAACCCAAGTTCTTGAACCTCAGTTTAACGAGAGTCAGGCACGTCGCTATGGCATTACCAAATCGGACGTCGATGACTTCTTGTCCATGTCATTCTCTGGAATGACAATAGGCCTCTACCGAGACGGCACGACGCTCATGCCTATCGTGGCTCGTTTACCTGAAGATGAACGCATTGATATTCGTAACATTGAAGGCATGAAAATATGGAGTCCAGCACAGAGTGAGTTTATCCCACTTCAACAAGTCACAATGGGTTACGACATGCGTTGGGAGGATCCTATCATCGTACGTAAGAACCGTAAGCGTATGCTCACTGTGATGGCAGACCCTGATATTCTAGGTGAAGAAACCGCATCGACGTTGCAAAAACGTTTACAGCCCCAAATTGAAGCGATTCAAATGCCTCCTGGCTATTCACTAGAATGGGGTGGTGAGTACGAATCTTCAGGTGATGCTCAAGAGTCGCTGTTTACTACCATGCCAATGGGGTACTTGTTCATGTTCTTGATCACCGTATTCCTATTTAACTCTATCAAAGAGCCACTCATTGTTTGGCTTACCGTGCCGCTGGCGTTAATTGGTGTCACCACCGGTTTGTTGGCACTCAACACGCCGTTTGGTTTTATGGCATTGCTCGGCTTCTTAAGCTTATCGGGAATGGTGCTCAAAAATGGCATCGTATTACTGGACCAAATTGAAATAGAAATGAAATCGGGTAAAGAGGCTTACGATGCGGTCGTTGATGCTGCGGTAAGCCGTGTTCGTCCTGTGTGTATGGCTGCAATCACGACGATCCTTGGTATGATCCCACTGTTGCCAGATATTTTCTTCAAACCAATGGCGGTTACGATTATGTTTGGTTTGGGCTTTGCGACAGTCCTGACACTGATTGTCGTGCCAGTGTTGTATCGTTTGTTCCATAAAGTGGCAGTACCGAAACAGGCTTAGTGCTACTGATATAACGATGAAAAATATCGCGCCTCTAGCTCATCAGTTAGAGGCGCTTTTTAAGGAAGAATAATGACAGAACAAAAAACGTGTGCGTGGGCGATGAATCACCCATTAGAGCGCGAATATCATGATTCCGAATGGGGCGTGCCAGTATATGACGACCAAGTCCTGTTTGAATTTATTACGTTGGAAGGTGCACAAGCTGGGCTTAGTTGGATCACCATTCTTAAAAAGCGCGAAGGATATAGAGAAGCGTTCGAGAACTACGACCTAGATGCGTTGGAACAAAGAAATGAAGAACGCGCTGAATACATCGTGGAAAACTTCGATGTTGTAAGGCATCGCGGAAAGATTAACTCGGTTTTCAGTAATGCCAAGGCGGCAAAAGCGTTAATTGCTGAATACGGAAGTTTATCAGACGCGTTGTGGCAGTTCGTGGATGGCGAACCAATCGTCAATCAATGGCAGCATATGAGTGACGTACCAGCTTCGACAGAGCAATCCAAAGCCATGAGTAAGTTCCTAAAAAAGAAAGGCTTCAAGTTTGTCGGTGAAACCATCTGTTATGCTTTCATGCAAGCCGTCGGCATGGTGGATGACCATATCGTTGGATGTCCTAAAAAGCAGAATAAGTAACGTTTGGCTTGTTCAGTTTATATCGTTAATTCTGGCTATCATGGATACGTTCCAAAGCTTCGATTCGACGCCATTGAGCTGCATCGAAGCTTTGTTTTCTTAAAGCAATGATTTCTGCCTGTTTTTCATCTTGCCCTAGAAAATCCCTATTCAGAATATCTTGACGCTGTTTTAAGTAAGTGGCGAGTTGAGTCTCAAATGATGCTCTTTGCTCATCAAGCTTTTGCAGCCTTTGCGCTCCAGCGTCTCCCACCAGTGCAACACGGGCGATGTACTTATCTTGTGAATCAAGCTGAGAAGCTCGCTCGAGTTGCTCCGTTAATGCGTTATTGCGTTCACTCTCTCGGATGTAATCCGGTTGTTCTGATAACGCTTGATTGAGAAGGTGTGTTTGACTCTCGATATCCGATGCCTGTTTTTTAATCGTCAGCTTTTCCAATGCAAGTTGGCGAAGTCGGTTTTCTTCGTCAAACAATTGAGCTATCTGGACCTCGCTAAAGTATTGAAGTTGTAAATTCAGTATCGCTTCATTCAGCATGGTTAACTGTTCAAGCATTAGTTGGTTATGCTCAAAAGGCTCCAATGCAGAGAGCGCTTGCTTGTAGGAAAGGTAGGTCTGGAAGAGTTTGGCATCAATATTCAGTGTTTGTTTTGCTAAAGTGTCATCATTGACTTCCGCTTTGATCGTATCGAGATCTTCCTCGCCCAGTCGGCTAAGAGAATATTCGAAGAAGTCTTTTGGGGAAGAGACATCGGCGGCTATATCTTGCTGAGATTGCGAATGGTTAGAGGTTGTCTCTTGTTGTTTGTCGCTTTGCAACAGAGAAAGCGCTCCCACGCCAAATATCGAGAGCAGGATAAAAGTGGTGAGAGCGACTTTCTTCATTGTGATGACCTCTTATAAACCTTGAAGTTTGAGACGATTTGCATGTTGGCGATAAAGCGTGACTGGATCGGTTTCAAAAAGATGATGAATACCGAGTAGGCCGTTAATTTCATCCAAATGGTTCATTTGATAATCATCACGTATGACTTTGCCCAAATGTGTGCTGCACGCACCAACTAAGCCATCATTCGGCCCATCAAAGGCTAAGCCAAGTACCATCATGGCAGCGTCAGTCGGATCGAAAACGTTTGTAAAAGTGGATGATCCGGTCCATGAGTAGTAATAAACGCCATTTGAAGCTAGCAAGTCGCCATTACCACATTCGCTAGTAGGCACTCCCTCTGGGTAGTGCTGGTTAAACGCTAATGAGCCTTCCGTGGTCAAGGCTGCTAATGAGGCTAAAGGGTCTTGGTCGAGATCAGAACCGCCTGATAGAAGATTAATAAGAGTGGTTAAGCCTTGCGCCAGTTTTACCGCGAGCTGCTCACTACCAGAACCCTCAGATACGGTGCCACGAACTAAATCTGCCACTTTAGACCCTTTATTAACGCCACCGATACTCGTAACTGATGCGACTAGGTCAGGACGGACAGAGGCAACATAGCGCGTTGTGGGACCACCATGACTGTGACCAATGAGATTGACTTTCTCTGCGCCTGTTGCTGCTAGTAAGGTTTCTACTTGAGCAAGCAGCTGCTCCCCTCGAACTTCGCTGCTGTTGGTCGCGGATACCTGCGCTACATAAACTTTAGCGCCGTCTTTCGTTAAGGAATGTGGTATTCCGAAAAAGTAATCTACGCCTGCGAGGGTATCAAAACCAAATAATCCATGAACCAGAACAATCGGATACTTGGTTTGGGTATAACCCGTTGCGGCGTGTACGGAGGTTATTGGGACGGTAATTAAGGTAAAAAGCATTAGTGCTATGAATTTGAGTTTCAAAACTATCTCCTTGTGGTATGACCTCTTATGAATGATAAAAAGTAGGAGAGAAACTCTAAATTTGGAAAGCCTATTTGTGGCGCATTATTTCATTCTGTGACTGCTCAATTGAAAAACAACACAAATGATTAACATTAACGAATGGGTGGTGGGAATGTTAGGTAATTCTAATTAAGTCAGCGAGTTATAAAGACGCCCCGCGAAGCAGGGCGATTCAATTACTATTTTAGAGAGACTTCTTTTTCTAAAATTAACGCGTTATAGCGTGCAAAACCAGCCTCTAGATCGGCGATCAAGTCATCCACGTCTTCTAAGCCAATATGAATACGAACTAAAGTGCCCTCAAAGTGTGGGTGCGCTACGGTTCTCAAGCTGTTAAAGCTCTTTGGTTCGTTAGCTAGAATGAGGCTTTCATACCCGCCCCAAGAATAACCCATACTGAAGTGTTTCATACCGTCAAGTAGAGCCGTCGTCGCTTTTGGATAAGACGTTTTGAGAACAAATGAAAACAAGCCGTTTCCACCAGTGAAGTCACGTTTGAAAAACTCATGGCCAGGGCACGATTCCAATGCTGGGTGGCGGACATGATCAACTTCCGGACGAGAAGCTAGCCACTTGGCGACTTTCAAGCTACTTTCTGCGTGTTGTCTTAGGCGAACATCCAGCGTGCGAATACCACGAAGGCCTAGGTATGCGTCGTCAGGAGAAACGCACTGACCCATCAAGTAGCTTTGTTCACGCAGTTGGGGCCAGTATTTTTCGGAAGCTACGGCTGTACCTAACATTACATCAGAGTGACCAACTATGTATTTGGTGGCGGCTTGAATGGAAATATCGACACCATGTTCAAATGGTGAGAAGTTCACGCCAGCTCCCCATGTGTTATCAAGCATCACAATAATATCGTGCTCGTGAGCAATGCGCGCCAATGTTGGTACATCCTGCACCTCCATTGTGACTGACCCCGGAGATTCTAGGAAAAGGACTTTGGTATTTGGTTGAATCAAATCACGAATACCTTCGCCGATCATCGGATCATAATAGGTAGTTTCGATGCCCATTTTCTTCATGATGGTATTACAAAAATCACGAGTTGGTTCGTAACAAGTGTCCACCATCAGAATGTGATCGCCAGTTTCGACGAAAGAAAGAATCGCATTTGAAATTGCTGCCGTGCCACAAGGGTAGAGAGCACAACCTGAGCCACCTTCAATCTCAACCATTGCATCTTGAAAAGCGAAGTGCGTGTTGGTGCCACGGCGACCATAAAATAATGTTTTATTGGTGCGGCTCATGGTGGCTTGGTTCTTCTCTGCAACCGTGTTGAATACCACGGTTGAAGCGCGTTGAACGGGTGGGTTTACAACACCGTTTGTCCACTTTTTATCGCGGCCAGCGGTAATGAGCTTGGTTTTTTTGCCCTCTGACATAAAAGTTCCCTGTCTTAAATATTACGATTTTGATTATTTAAAACATGGACGACATAACGTTTGCAAGGGAAAAGTCAACTATCACCCAATAATAGCCGAGATTATCGAGTGAAGGCGTCAAAGCTGAAAGGTTGAGTTGTAGTATTAGAGTGTATCGCTAAGGTGGAAAACGTAAGTAGAACAAACCTCCAGCAAGATGTTTGAAGCGCTGGAGGTTTTTTTAGTCGGTGTATTTGAGGTATTAGAGGAGTGGATTGAAGAGATAGAACACTCGCTCTAAGAATCGAGAAAATAGGCTTCTTTTCTCCCATTCTTCCAATACAACAGTGTGAGATTGCTTAATATAGCTATCTTGTAACCAAGACATTTGCTTCGTGAACTCTTCGTCGTCAACGGCGAGGGTAACTTCGAAGTTTAGCCACAAGCTGCGCATATCCATGTTTACGGTGCCAACTAAACAGAATTGGTCGTCAATTACGACGGATTTCGTATGCAGCAAACCACCATAAAACTCATAGATTTTGACTCCTGCACACAAAAGCTCACTATAAAACGCGCGTGATGCCCATTGCACCATCATCGAGTCATTTTTATGTGGAATAATGAGTTCAACATCAATGCCTCGTTGTGCTGTCATCTTTAACGTTTCAAGTAAGTCTGCATTGGGCACGAAATATGGTGTTGTAATTCGTACCGAGCGATTGGCTTGGTTGATTGCCAATGTTAATACTTGATAGATCAGATATTCCGGCATACCAGGGCCAGAAGGCACAACCTGAATAGGGTGTTGGAATTCACTCTCATCGATCTTGCATTCAGGTAGTCTCGGTAAATGACGTTCGCCAGTTTCGACTTCCCAATCCCAACAGTGGATAGCACTCAATACGTTTACCGTTGGTCCCGTAATGCGAACCATGATGTCCACCCAATGCCCGACGCCACTGTTTTGCTTGAAGTAAGCCGGGTCAACCAAGTTCATTGAACCTGTATAAGCAATTTCATCATCAATTACGATGATCTTGCGATGTTGGCGAAGATCAAGACGACGTAAGAAAATACGCCACATCTTCACTTCTAGCGCTTGAATAACTTCAATTCCAGCATCCTGCATCATTCGATACCAAGGACTTCTGAAAAAACGTGGACTACCTGCTGAATCGAGCAATAGTTTGACATCTACGCCGCGTTTAGCCGCTTGGATAAGTGCAGAAGCGACAGAGTCAGCCAAACCACCTGGATGCCAAATGTAGAATACCATTCGAATACTGCTCTGCGCGTTTTCGATGTCTTCAATAATGGAATGCAAAATCTCATTAGGTGACTGTTGCAGCGACAATGTATTACCGCTCAATGCGGGAAGACCAAGGCGGTTGTTACAAAGTTCATCAATTCGGTAGATGTGCCTTCCCATCGTTTCTGGGTTGTGCGCGTTACAGTCGTTCAACTGACTGAACCACTTCTCGAATGGTGTAAACATCTCTTTTGCGCGTTCGGCCCGTTTTCTGCCTAAGTTCAGTTCACCGAAGAGGAAATAACACGCGACACCCAGAACGGGAAGGATATAAATGATCATTAGCCAAGCTAAAGACACGCTCACTGCACGGCGCTTTAAAACGACACGAATAGTCACACCTGCGACCAGTAACCAATATAGCCCGATGCCAGCTAAAGTAAGAAAGTGATAAAACTTGTCCATATACGCTCAGAGTAATATGCCCTTCTAGGATATTAAGCATAAAAGTGGGTTGGGGGAATAGATTTCCCATTTAGACGTGGGATTGACCTTATATGAGGAACGAATTTCATAACAGCTGATTCTGTTATTTTAATGTAAAAAATAAGGCCATTCTTTAACTTTTGAACAAAAAAGCAGCATTTAACCTGCGTAACTCGACACTTGTGCGATAAATGTACTTTTTTGGGGTTCCAATTTTAAAGGGGAGCTGCTTTACTTTCTAGACATAGTGCGTCGAACGCTTATTTTATAAGTGTACAATAATTTTTACATAAACTTTTTAGACGCCTATCTCTATGCA
>NZ_WXWT01000274.1:0-11153 GCF_009904725.1 Vibrio sp. V43_P6S15P86 | reverse complement strand
TCACATTTTAGCAACATCAATCTTGTCAGTGTTCTTATTTTGCTCTATTTATTTGTATATACATTTAATGATACAAATAAACACAGGGACACAAACATGGATTTGCTGATTGAAAACGCACGTCTGGTCACCATGCAGTCGGGAGAGCGCGGTTATCTGCCAACGTCTCCTGCTCGTATTGGCATTCAATCTGGAAAAATCGTTGCGATCAGCACCTGTGCAATTGGTGAAGACGAACCGCAAACCGAGTCTCTGCTGTCTGCCCAGCATTACGCTCAGAGTATCGACCTTCAAGGCAAGTTAGTTCTGCCAGGTTTGATCGACTGCCACACTCACCTTATTTACGCGGGCAATCGTGCCAACGAATTTGAAATGCGCTTAAACGGCGTGCCATATCAAGAAATTTCCAAACAAGGCGGTGGGATACTTTCAACGGTGCATGCGACGCGTTCAGCAACCGAAGCGCAATTAGTTGAGTTAGCGTTGCCACGTTTAGACGGGCTACTCGCGAGCGGGGTCACTTCTGTCGAAGTGAAATCAGGCTACGGATTGACACTGAATGACGAAGTAAAAATGCTCCGTGCAGCCAAAATGCTTGAACAAGAGCGCAAAGTTAAAATCACCACTACACTTCTTGCCGCTCACGCCATTCCGCCGGAGTTCCAAGGCCGTGCAGATGACTATATTGAGCACATTTGTCAGGACATAATCCCTGTCGTCGCAAAGGAAGAGTTAGCCACGAGTGTCGATGTTTTTTGTGAATCGATTGGTTTCAATCTTGAACAAACAGAAAAAGTGTTTGTAGCTGCAAAACGCCACGGCTTAAAGGTTAAAGGGCATACAGAGCAACTTTCGAATCTCGGTGGTACAGCCCTCACTGCGCAATACAACGGTCTGTCAGCGGATCACATCGAGTTTTTAGATGAGCAAGGTGTTAAAGCACTTGCTCGCTCAAACACTGTCGCCACTCTACTGCCTGGCGCTTTTTATTTTCTAAGAGAAACTCAGTTACCACCGATTGAGTTGTTGAGAGAGCATAACGTGCCGATGGCAATTGCTACGGACGTCAACCCAGGTACATCACCGTTTTCTGATCTCACACTCATGCTGAATATGGCGTGCACACTATTTCGCCTTACACCGCAAGAAGCACTGCGTGGTGTAACGCAACATGCAGCCAAAGCTCTGGGTTATCAAAATTCACGTGGCGAAATCAAAGTAGGGTTTGATGCGGACTTCTCTATCTGGGATATCGAAAGCCCTGCAGATTTAAGCTATCAAGTCGGAGCAAAACGTCTGGTAGGTCGTATAGTAAATGGTGAATACATTTCACACGGAGGCCAATAATATGTCTCAATTCGACTTACACTCTCCCCTATTTCATTGGCAAGGCCGTCATGATGCCGAGGACGGCAAACTTGGTCAGCGAATTCATCACGTGGTTCAACGCCAGAAAGCAGATGAGTTAGGGGCAGTTGCGCATGGCGTCTCATTACTGGGTTTTGCTACCGACGCTGGCGTAGCCAGAAACAAAGGACGCATTGGTGCGAAAAAAGCGCCAGACTTAATCCGACGAGCACTCGCTAATTTAGCATGGCACCAAGACGTCCCACTATATGACTTAGGCACCGTGGTGTGCGAAGACGACTTACTGGAAGAGAGCCAATCTCTATGTGCGGCAACCATTTCAAGCGCACTACCTCATACGCCTGTCATCGTGTTAGGTGGCGGGCATGAGATTGCGTGGGCCTCGTTTTCCGGCTTAGCGGAGTATTTTAAAGCGCACTATCCAGAGAAGAAGCCTAAAATCGGTATCATAAATTTCGATGCGCATTTCGATTTACGCGCATTCGAGAGCGGCATCGCCGACATCAAACCAAGCTCTGGCACTCCCTTCAACCAAATTCATCATTTTTGCCAACGCAATGATTGGGACTTTCATTACGCTTGCATTGGCGTAAGCCGCAGTAGCAACACTAAAGCGCTGTTTGAAAAAGCAGATGCGTTAAATGTTTGGTATGTAGAAGACAATCAGCTTTGTTATCTAAACCACAGTTATCACTTAACTCAGCTTCAACATTTTATTGACGACTGCGATTACCTCTATTTGACCATTGATCTGGATGTATTTCCTGCGGCAACCGCACCTGGGGTTAGCGCCCCTGCGGCTCGAGGAGTAAGTTACGACACAATTGCCCCCTTTTTAGATCGAATTCTTCATTACAAAAATAAGCTCATGCTGGCTGATATCGCCGAATACAACCCTAATTATGACGTCGATAGTCAAACTGCACGCTTAGCTGCCCGTTTATGTTGGGATATCGCCAACGCGATGGCGGAAAAGCAACACAAACCATAACGCATCCTAGATGCCACTGATTATTACGACCAAGCAAGTACTTGGTCATCACGAGAAACTAAAGGAGTCTGAAATGACACAGCGCCAGGGACAAGATCCACGACTTGATACAAGCAGAACAATTCGTGCACCTCACGGAGATAAACTGCGCGCAAAATCTTGGCTAACCGAAGCCCCTCTTCGTATGCTGATGAACAACCTCGATCCTGATGTTGCAGAACATCCACATTCGCTGGTTGTATATGGCGGCATTGGCCGTGCGGCACGAAACTGGGAATGTTACGACAAGATTGTTGAAGTACTTGAAAGACTCGAAGATGACCAAACGCTTTTAGTTCAATCAGGCAAGCCTGTTGGTGTTTTCCCTACCCATAAAAACGCCCCACGCGTGCTTATCGCAAACTCAAACCTCGTTCCTCATTGGGCAAACTGGGAACACTTCAACGAGCTCGATAAACAAGGCTTGATGATGTACGGCCAAATGACCGCTGGCAGCTGGATATACATTGGCTCACAAGGCATCGTCCAAGGCACATACGAAACATTCGTATCTGTTGCGAAAAAACACTTTGACGGTGAAGCAAAGGGCCGTTGGATTCTAACTGGCGGTCTTGGTGGTATGGGTGGTGCTCAGCCTCTCGCTGGTACGATGGCGGGCTTCTCCATGATTGCGGTAGAGTGTGATGAATCGCGTATCGATTACCGCCTACGTACAGGCTATGTCGATAAGAAAGCGACATCTTTAGATGAAGCGCTTGCTATCATCAAAGAATCAGACACACCAGTATCGGTTGGTCTACTGGGTAATGCAGCTGACGTTTTCTCTGAGTTGGTAGAACGTAATATCACGCCTGATGTAGTAACAGACCAAACGTCTGCACACGATCCGCTCAATGGCTACTTACCACAAGGCTGGAGCATGTCTCACGCTGCAGAAATGCGTTTGCAAGATGAAGCAATGGTCGTTAAAGCAGCCAAAAAATCCATGGCAGTGCAAGTTCAAGCCATGTTAGAGCTACAAAATCGCGGCGCCGCAACACTCGACTACGGTAACAACATCCGCCAGATGGCCTTGGAAGAAGGCGTAGAAAACGCATTTGATTTCCCTGGCTTTGTTCCAGCCTACATTCGCCCACTATTCTGCGAAGGTATCGGTCCTTTCCGTTGGGCTGCTCTCTCTGGCGATCCTGAGGACATTTATAAAACCGACCAAAAAGTAAAAGAGCTAATTCCAGATAATCCGCACTTACATAACTGGCTAGATATGGCTCGCGAGCGCATCCAGTTCCAAGGTTTACCTGCGCGTATTTGCTGGGTTGGTCTTAAAGATCGTGAGCGTCTTGGTCAAGCATTCAACGAAATGGTGAAAAATGGCGAACTTAAGGCGCCTGTTGTCATTGGTCGTGACCACTTAGACTCTGGCTCCGTTGCAAGCCCGAACCGAGAAACAGAAGGCATGATGGACGGTTCTGACGCCGTATCAGACTGGCCACTATTAAACGCACTACTCAATACGGCGGGCGGCGCAACTTGGGTTTCACTGCACCACGGTGGTGGCGTAGGTATGGGCTTCTCGCAACACTCAGGTATGGTTATCTGCTGTGACGGCAGTGAAGATGCCTCAAAACGTATTGCCCGCGTGCTGCATAACGACCCAGCAACAGGCGTGATGCGTCATGCTGATGCGGGATACGATATTGCTAAACAATGTGCAGCAGAGCAAGGGCTAGATTTGCCAATGCTCAACGAAGAACTGAAGAAGCTCAAGTAAGGATGAAAGAGATGTTAAATTTAACGCTAAAGCCAGGTCATATTAGCTTAAACGAACTACGCCAAGTGAGCCGTTCACCAGTCAACCTTACTTTGGATCCTGAAGCCATTCCGGCCATTGAAGAAAGCACGCAAGTCGTGGATCGTGTCATCGCGGAAGATCGAACGGTTTACGGGATTAACACTGGTTTTGGTCTATTGGCTAACACACGAATAGCACCAGAAGATTTAGAAACTCTGCAACGCAGTATCGTTCTTTCTCATGCGGCAGGTATCGGTGAGTTTATGTCAGACGAAACGGTTCGTCTGATGATGGTATTGAAAATCAATAGTCTGTCTCGTGGTTTTTCTGGTATTCGCCTAAAAGTCATTAATATGCTGACCGACCTAGTTAACGCACAAGTTTACCCTTGTGTACCTAAAAAGGGCTCTGTTGGCGCATCAGGTGACTTAGCTCCTCTGGCCCATATGAGCACAGTATTACTAGGTGAAGGACAAGCTCGTCACAACGGTAATATCATTTCTGGGCAAGAAGCGTTAAAAATCGCAGGTCTAGAACCCATAACTCTGGCACCGAAAGAAGGCTTAGCGCTGCTAAATGGTACCCAGGCATCAACAGCGTTCGCATTAGAAGGTCTGTTTATCGCGGAAGATCTTTTCGCTTCGGCTACAGTATGTGGCGCAATGTCTGTCGAAGCCGCTCTCGGCAGCCGACGTCCATTCGATCCGCGCATTCATCGTGTACGTGGTCATCGCAGCCAAATGGACGCTGCACTGGCCTATCGTCATCTATTGGATACATCAAGTGACATTGGTGATTCGCATACTAACTGTGAAAAAGTGCAAGACCCGTATTCTTTGCGCTGTCAACCTCAAGTAATGGGGGCGTGTTTGCAGCAAATCCGCAACGCTGCAGAAGTATTGCAAGTAGAAGCAAACTCCGTATCAGATAACCCGTTGGTGTTTGCTGAAGATGACGACATCATCTCTGGCGGTAACTTCCACGCTGAGCCTGTTGCAATGGCAGCTGACAACCTAGCACTGGCGATTGCTGAGATCGGCAGCCTGTCTGAACGTCGTATGGCATTGCTTATCGATAGCGCATTATCAAAATTACCACCGTTCTTAGTCGATAATGGTGGTGTGAACTCTGGTTTCATGATTGCCCAGGTCACCTCTGCTGCGCTAGCAAGCGAAAACAAAACGCTCGCTCACCCAGCGTCAGTAGACAGCTTGCCAACATCAGCAAACCAAGAAGATCACGTTTCAATGGCAACCTTCGCGGCTCGCAGATTGAAAGAAATGGGAGAAAACACTCGCGGCATTCTGGCGGTCGAATACCTCTCAGCAGCACAAGGCCTAGACTTTAGAGCACCAAACAAGTCTTCTGAGCGTATCGAGATTGCCAAACAAATGTTGCGTGAAAAAGTATCGTTCTACGATAAAGATCGCTACTTTGCGCCGGACATTGAACAGGCCAATACTCTGCTTAAGCTGGCTATTCACAACACGCTCATGCCAGAGAGCCTGTTACCAAGTGTTCAGTAATCCAGCATTACTAGCACTTAACCTAAAAACCGGATGATAACTTGAAGGCTCCACGTTTAGCGTGGAGCTTTTTTATCTCCTCATTAAACGTATTCCCAGCGATCTTTATGAACACTTGCATATTGTTATTGCTATACTTTTAAAAATAGCCGACGTAATAAAGTCGCTGTTTATTGCTTTCACAAATAAAAGCGTTGCTAAAGTATGCGTTTTTAACGATTTATCCGCCGAAATAGTGTCTTATTGTTAGGATACGGTGAAGTTTTCACTGGATGGACCATTGCTACGCAGATATTCGCATATAATCCCACACAGTTTTGGTTACTACGTAAAAATTATGTTTCTAACACCTTATTTTTCAAACACTAATCACCAGTTTCAGTTCACTCGCGAACAAGCAAGCCACTTTGCAAAACGTGTCGCAGGTGACTACAACCCAATCCACGATGAAGACAACAAACGCTTTTGTGTCCCTGGGGACTTACTTTTCGCAGTGCTTCTTAGTAAAGAAGGCGTCAGCCAAAAGATGCGTTTTAACTTCTCTGGCATGGTAAACGATGGTGTAGCACTTCATATTGAAAATAAGTGTGAAAAAGAAAGCGCCGTTGTTGACGAGGCAGGTAAAGAATACTTACACATGTCCCGTGAAGGTGAGACTAATCACGATCCCGCATTTATTGAGCATGTCGTAACAAATTACGTGCAATTCTCTGGCATGAACTTCCCTCACATCATGGTTCCTCTTATGGAAGAGAAGCAAATGATGATCAACTGCCAACGTCCATTAGTTATTTATGAAAGCATGGAAGTTGAATTTTCACGCTTAGACCTTACGCATCCTGAAGTGGATTTCACTGGCGCAACGTTCGACGTGGAAGGCAAACGTGGGGTAGTCACCTTAAACTTTGCGTTCAAAGAAGACGGTGAAGTTGTTGGCAAAGGCATCAAGCGCATGGTTGCAAGCGGCTTGAAACCATATGACCAAGAAGCGGTTGATGACCTTGTACGCCGTTTCAATGAACGTAAGGATGCATTCCTAGCAAAGTTCGTTAAGGCAGCCTAATCGACTGCCCTATCAGAAGCGCTCAAAAAACGTGTTTACTAAAAGAAAGCCCAACGTCGATCGTTGGGCTTTCTTTTTATGTCTCATCCAAATAAAACTAAACGCAATGCTTAGATCCAGCGGCGGACGTGGTTTTTGTAATCCACATACTCTTCACCAAACAATCGCTCTAGAACACGTTCCTCTGGCTTGATTTGAAATCGATTCATATAACTGACAAATACGACGCTACAAAGCACCACACTCAAGTGCTGCCACCACAAACCAATTGCAATGATTAGAAGCAGTAGCGCCATATACATCGGGTTGCGCGAAAAAGAAAATACGCCAGTTCTCACCACGGAAGAGGCCGTGTCAGGCTTTACAGGGTTAACCGTCGTTTTTACTTTATGGAATTCATACACACCAGCAATGCCCATATAACCAGAGAGCAAAGTTACCCCGCCAACCACAACCTCGACAAAGGGCACACTAATATTCAGGCTCGGCACCAGAACTGTCAGTCCATACATGAGTAGTATGACCAACAAAAACACCGCAACAGGTGGGACTTTGAGTTCAAGTTTTCTCAAGATTCATATCCTTTGAAAGGGTCTAAATACGGTTTCTAAAAAGCCCAGTAAAACTGGGCTTGATTTAGTCCGATTACAACAAAGTTAACAATGCCTGAACGGGATGCTTGGGCTTCGTTCCTTCAAAGCGTTTAACTTGGCTGCGGCAAGAATAGCCTGTAATCAAACATCTCTCGTTATCCAACTTATCTAAGCTTGGCTTCCAGCTTAAATTGTAAATATCTTTCGACATCGACAACTTATCAACCTCATGGCCAAACGTACCCGCCATACCACAACAACCAACAGGTACCGTATTCAAAACTGCACCAAAGTGAGCAAAAATAGCGCCCCACTCTTTTTCCGCATTTGGCATTTTGGTTTTTTCAGTACAGTGCGCAAACAGATACCAAGGTTCTTGCGCCTTATGCTCTCCGCTTTCAAACGCTTCTAATCTTGGGTAAAGCCATTCGTGGGCCGTCAGTACATCGAAATCACCTCGCTTACTGCCAAGCACTTCAGCGTATTCATCTCGATAACACAGCACCAATGCAGGGTCGACACCAACTAATGGGATATCCAAATCCGCTACCATCGCCAAGAACTTCGCTGTGTCGGCTGCTGTGTCCTTAAACTGACGTAAAAACCCTTTAATGTGTTGTGCTTTACCATTCGGCTTAAACGGCAGAAGTACCGGATGCATACCCAGCTTTTTCAATAACTTAACAAAGTCTTCAACGACATCAGCGTCGTAGTAGCTAGTGAATGGGTCTTGAACAATTAAAACATGCTTGCTCTTTTCAGACGAAGACAAACCACTGAGCGCTTGCAGATCATAAGGCGTTGTCAGCGACTCTACTCGTTGTTTCAAGGTGGGTACTGATAACAACGGCGCATCGACATACCCGACCGTAGATGCCGTTAAACTTTTCACCCACGACTGCTTCAAAACACCATTTACGACACCTGGCGCTTTCGCCATCATCGGCAGCATAGTTTCAATGTTGGCAACCAGATAGTCTTTTGCTGGACGTTGGTAACGAGAGTGATAAATGTTTAAAAAGCGTGAGCGGAAGCTCGGAACATCGACTTTAATCGGACACTGACTCGCACACGCTTTACACGCCAAACAACCATTCATCGCTTCATACACTTCGTGAGAGAAGTCATACTCGTGACGACGATTGATAGAATGACGCACGCGGTCAATCATGGTTTTGATTGATGTTTTGTTTTCTAGTGTTTGCTTTTCTAAATCAAGAATATCAATGCCTTGCTCAGTAAGCTGACGCAACCACTCACGAACCAAACCTGCACGACCTTTTGGTGAATGACGACGATCGGCTGTTACTTTCATCGATGGACACATTGGCGAGCTAGTATCGTAGTTAAAACACAAACCGTTACCGTTACATTCCATCGCTTGTTTAAAGCTGTCACGTACTTGAACGTCAATCTGACGGTCATAGTAACCACGTTTGGTATCGGTAACTTTGACAAGCTCTGCATCACTATCCAGCGGTGTACAGATTTTGCCCGGGTTCATTTTGTTGTGTGGATCGAATGCCGCTTTCACACGTCTCAGTTCAGTAAACAACTCGTCGCCGAAAAACTCAGGGCCATATTCTGAACGGAAACCTTTGCCGTGTTCACCCCACATCAAACCGCCGTATTTCGCCACCAGCTTGACCACTTCATCAGACACTTCGTGCATCAATGCTTCTTGGTGCGGGTCACACAAATCCAACGCAGGACGTACGTGAAGCACCCCAGCATCGACGTGACCAAACATGCCGTAATTCAGAGACTTGCTGTCTAACAGTTCTCGAAACTCTACAATAAAGTCCGCCAGGTTTTCTGGTGGCACACAGGTATCTTCAGCGAATGCGACCGGTTTAGCACGACCTTTTGCTGCGCCTAACAAACCCACCGCTTTTTTACGCATGTTGTAAATACGCCCAATGCTCGCTACATCGTTACAAACTTGGTAGCCGATAATGCCCGCTTCTTCTGTTTCCAACATGGTATCGAGCTTGGCGGTCAATGCTGCAACCTGAGCAGCAACTTCCTCTTCGTCCTGACCTGCGTATTCCACCATATTGATGCCAAGCATCTCTTTATTTGGAACATCGGTAAGTAAATCGCTCACGGTGTGCCAAACGATATCTTGCTTCGCGAGATTAAGCACTTTTGAGTCAACGGTTTCTACAGACAGCGCTTTCGCCTCTACCATAAACGGTGCATTACGCAGTGCAGAATCAAAGCTGTTGTATTTAACGTTAACCAAAGTACGTGCTTTCGGAATTGGCGTCAGGTTTAGCTTCGCTTCAGTAATAAATGCCAATGAACCTTCCGCGCCGCACAGTACTCGTGTGATATCGAAACGGTCACCGTCTTCATTCAAGGCATTTTTTAAATCGTAGCCCGTTAAAAAGCGGTTAAGAGGAGGAAACTTATCTACGATCTGCTGACGTTTTTCACGACATACGGATTCCGTTACACGTAGCGCCTTGGCAGCAAACTCGCCTTCTTCGGGGTAGCCGTTGGACAGATCTGATTCTAAAACTGAGCCATCAGCAAACACCGCTTGTAGCGACAAAACATGATCGGATGTTTTTCCGTATTTCAGAGAACCTTGACCAGAAGCATCAGTGTTGACCATACCGCCAATCGTGGCACGGTTACTAGTTGATAAGTCCGGAGAGAAGAAGTAACCGTAAGGGCGAACCGCATCATTTAGCTGATCTTTCACTACACCAGTTTGTACACGAACCCAGCCTTCTTTCTCATTAATCTCAAGCACTTTGTTCATGTGACGAGACATATCCACCACAATACCTTTGGTTAGCGACTGACCATTGGTCCCTGTGCCGCCACCACGAGGTGAAAAGGTAATTCGTTCGTACTTTTCTTTATTGCTCAGTTTCCCGAGGAGAGAAACATCTTCTGTCGTTTTGGGATGAACGACAGACTGAGGAAGTTGCTGGTAAACACTGTTGTCAGTGGCAACCGCTAGTCGGCTTGAATATTGGCTTTCGATATCACCAGTGAATCCGGCGTGCTCAAGCTCTTTCAGAAAACTAAGAACAAGAGGATCGACATCAGTTTGCGAGTGTAATCTTGGTAACATTTGCTTCCTGCCCCTACGACGCTGAATCCGATCAGCTGCGGGTTATGTAATTATTTGCTCACTTCTCATACAAATTGGCGCTAAGCGAAACAAAACACCACAAAAGAGTAAGTGAAGTAATATTCTTTGAATTTCGTCACTTTACAACATTTAAAAAGACGAGCAAATCAGAATCTCGATACAATAATTAAACTTATGCTTTATTTTTTCACGCTTGATGCCTTACATTGGGGAACGAATCGCGTTTCTAGATGAGTTTTCAGAATGAAAAAAAATAAAATTGTGACCACTGAAGATATCCTTCTCAAACTTTGCCAGTCTGTTTCTGGCGTCCTTACTTCGGCGACATCTTCTCAAGTAAATTACTCTGCAATGGTGCAAAAAATCCACAAGACTAGCCTCAAGCCAGATTTTGGCTGTTTTGTTCTGTTTGATGGCGGGTTTACCGGGCTGGTCGTAATTAACTTTACGGCAAAAGCCGCATTAGAGATCTACACCAACTACATGCGTAATATGGGTATGCCAGAAGAAGAACTGGCAATATCTCATACTTCTGACGAGGTGGGAGATGTTCTGGGTGAGCTAATGAACCAACTGGTTGGAGATTTCACCAATAAAATTCGTAAAGAGCTGCAAACGAACATCACACAAAACCAGCCAAAAATGATGGCGCTGAATAAGCAAGTCATCTTACAAGTGGATACCAACCTTGACCGCCCTCAAGCTCGCCGA
>NZ_WXWT01000430.1:0-11306 GCF_009904725.1 Vibrio sp. V43_P6S15P86 | reverse complement strand
CTTTACAGGTGGTTATTTTGACAAAACAATCATCCCCAAAATAAAACTGGAACCGTGATCAAATTATCAATTTTCCATCATAGACAAAAAATAGAAATAAATTTTACGGGTTTTGTGCGGTTTTTCGTGTCTTGAACCTAGGCTCAATAGTCATTAAAAAGACACCACTCTCTTCAATCTCACTAGTGAGATTGAAAGATAAAAACAATAAAAAAGCGACTTTCTCATTCGGAAACGAAACAAGGACAAATGAATAATGAATAAGGTGAGTTTATTAGCAGCGTCAGTGGCTATCGCTCTTACTGGCTGTGGCGGTTCAGATGGTGGGTTCAAACAGTGCTAACAACGGTGTTGTGATCACAGGCTTTGACGGCTACTTCAAACATGCAGTTGTTTTTGAAGATACGAACAACAACGGCCAATGGGACACTCAAGAAACATTCCTTGGTCTGACCGATGAGAAAGGTCAGCTTAAATTGGATGCAAAACCAGAAAACACTCTAGCACTGCAGACCATTACACCAAACGGAGCAAAGCAGAAACAGCTTATCGCTTTGGATGCTAAAGAGTACGCTGGCAAATACACGGTTGATATGGATCATCCAGGCCAAGCCATGGCCCACGAAATCGTGTTCCGTGCACCAACATCGTCAAACGTGATTTCACCTATCACAGACCTTGTTGCGATTGAAATGGCAAAAGATCCATCCATTAGTGAAGAAGACGCAAAAGCCAAGGTAAACCAAGCGCTAGGAGGCTCAGAAGAAGCACCAATTGATCTGTACAGTGATTTTGTTGAAGGTGCGACAAAAAACGCCGAACTACATAAAACCGCTCAGATTCTGACCGACTCAAAAGCGCAAAACCCAGCTAACTACGAGAAAAAGGCCACTAAATTTGCTCAAGCAGCAAACCAAGAAGTCGATCGTCTTATCGCATCCGGCGAAAACATCAATGATGCAAGCCTACGCCCAATCATCACTGACGCGACCCCAAATAGCGACAACTTAGCACCTGAAACGGCAATCAATAACAAGCTAACCGTAAACGAAACCGTCGAAGAGGCTGCTAAAGATAAGCTTGGCAAATTACCAAAAATCGTACAAGGCGTAGGCTTTGATGGCGTTGAACTAAACATCGAAGGTCTGTTCACGGACAAAGACCAAAACCTTGTGACAACCAAACTGACGCACAACTTAGCAGGCACAGGCATTGAAGTTGCGCAAACTGGCAATCTGATTGTTCTATATCCGACTGCTATCGTAGAAAAAGCTGGTGATTTTGAGATCGTCCTAACGGCGCAAGACATTGATTCTTCAGGTAAGGTTTTGAGTACGGTAAGCACCGTGTTTAAGTTCGAAATCGAATCGGCAAACTTACCACCAATGGTTGTAGAAACAGAACAAGCGCATCTACAGTCCATCGTTGATGGTTGGTACCTACAACAAGGTGAAGTATTTGAACAAACGCTCGATATTTCTAGCTTGTTCCAAGATAAAGACGGTCATATCACCGACTACTCAGCGGACTATGTGGACATTGAAGGTCTAACAGTATCTGAGGATGGTAATGCGATTGTCACCATTAAAGGCACACCGACAAAAGCGAGCGAAGCTGGTGCAGCACTTGCGATTAGCGCAACAGATGGCCATACCGCGGTACAGATTGCGCTTAGCATGCCAACGGTTATCGAAGGCGTAACGCCACCACCAGTAGTACCGACTTTGGGCTTCACTCACGAGCACTTCAACGGTCAAGAGTGGAAAATGGGTAGCTTTGCACAAAAAGACGGTGAAATTGGCTATGCCATGTTGATGCAAGACTCTGAAGGCCTACTATTCTGCTGGGGCTCAAACCATGATGAGATGAATCAAGAGTACAAAGCGAGCATCAGCGACTTCCTAGAAAACACATGGGAACACGATGCCTACGCTATTCTTGCCGATCTGGACCAACAAACTGGTTACGCGGAATACCATAATAAAGACTGTGAAGACGTCGAGCTGAAAGACGGCAAGCTATACAACAGCTATGGCGAAGAGTATGAAATGCTGTACCAGCACACAACCGAGCATAACGGCACTCAGATGATCGTTAAAATCTCAAATGATGAGCTGTTCTGGATGGATTCAAGCAATACACCATTCGCAGAATCACTTTCGGTTGCAGAACACATCAAACACGGCACGGTAGAGCATGACTTGATGGTAGAAAGTAAAGGCTCGGGCGACGACAAAGTCCTGAAATACTCGTCAGGTACGTACGAGTACGACGCTGATACTTACAACTACACGTCGTTCATGCCAACAGGATTCCAAACTCCAGGTAACTGGGAAATCCAGAGTGATGAAGGCCGTGAGCTGCTGATTCTAAAAGAAACAGGCTCAGAGTCAGATTACAAAACTCGTCATCGTTACATCAACCGTGATTTTGGTGACTTCTACATCGGTATTCGTTGGAGTAAAGAGCAAAACGGTCATGAATCCGCGCCGGAATATGGTCTGTACTCTCACAACAAAGAAGTCATGACAAGCATCGCGAGTTCGCTCCCGATTTTGGAGCCTGGCGATGATGACTAAAGCAACCATCGTTAACCCTTGCTGTGATAGCGTGCATTTGCGTAGAAGACGCAGAACGCTTTGGGAACGCTTGGTCGGCATCAAAGAAGTGTATATCTGCTCTAACTGTCACAAAGAAACGCCACTCAAATAGCGATAATATTTGAGACCGCAAAAAAGCCCCGAACTCGGGGCTTTCTTCTATCTTTTGACCGCAATATTTGGGTCGTTATTTCACGCACACCACGTTCAATAATGAGGTTCCGGTGAGCTGGTTTGGCTCACGATCTGCGAACAAACCTTTCTTACCTTTGCCCCAATACGGCAGTTGCAGTGGCCATTGATTTTTTTCCATCACACCAGACGCCCTCAACACTTTGAATTCTGCAGGGCTGGCTAAGCTCATACCCAGTTGCTGACATACTTTTTGCGAGTTTTCGTAGTTGAGACGATTCCACGGCTTGCCGTATTCCATGTAAAACTGATTGTGGTGGTCGAGTAAGTATGGCACCACGTACGTTTTGCCTTGTAAGGAGGTTCTCAACCGAACTTCAATGTCATCATTCCCGCTTACAACTGGCTTCGCTTTGGTCTTAGCAACAGGCTTGGACGAAGAATTATCACGTGTATTTTTTACCTTGGTCTTTGACTTCTCTGCCGGCGCTGTAAAGGCGTCGGTATCAGCTCGCACGGCAGGAACTGGCGCGGATTTCGGGGTCACCGTCGGTGTTGGCTTAACCGAAGATGCGGCTGATTTCGACGGCACAGCGGGTTTAGATGGTGTCGTAGACTGTTTATTCTCTTTTCCAACCACGCGGATGAACGCCTCTTTGTAATTCGACAAGGTTTTGACTCCTCGCAAATCCCCTCTCGCATCAGACAGAGCTTTGTAAGGCCCAATCAAACAGCGATAACCTTTGGACTCCGGCTTCATCCACACGTCAGTCGTAATCTTGCTGTAAAGCGGCTTTGCTTTCGCGAGTGACATTGGCTTTGGTAGTAATCCGCATTGAATCCAGTAGAGGTAGTTGCCTCCTTGCGGCACTTTCTTTCCCCATACTCCGTTACCAATTGGGCACGTTTTCTCAAGCATCGGCAGTTCTTTCTCGCTCGCTTGAGTAGCTTGGCAAAGGAACTCCTCCGCCGATACTGGGCTAGAAAACTGGGCGCATACCAGCAACAAGCCGAAAGCTAGGCTTGCTTGGAAGATACGAGATGGGTGTTGTGCCTTCTTCATTTCCATACACTTCACTCTAAATTAGTGGGTAAGGTCATTATGGCGGCAAAGCGCCAAAAAAATGTGAACAAAGAATAACTAGCAAAAAAAGAGCCGGAATTTGCATCCGGCTCTCAGTTTAGGAAGGAATTAAGCGAATTTACAACGCTTGGCGGGAAAATTCTTAACCTTTGTACAGTTTCGGGTTAAATACATCGCGTAACCAGTCACCTAAGAGGTTAATCACCAATACCAGTGTGACCAACACAATGCCAGGGAAAGCAGTAATCCACCACGCACCAGAGAAAATGTAGTTAAAGCCGATGCTAATTAGTGCACCGAGAGAAGGTTGATCAACCGGTAACCCCAAACCAAGGAAAGAAAGCGCCGCTTCCGACATAATGGCGTTTGCCACCTGTACCGTAGAGATAACCAAAATGGGTGACAGACAGTTCGGCAAAATATGGCGGAACATAATGCGTGGCGCTTTAAAGCCCATCACACGTGCCGCTTCTACGTATTCCTTTTTCTTCTCAGCCAATACTGAGGCTCGAATTGTACGTGCGTATTGTGGCCATTCCGCCACACCGATGATCACCACCAGCATCACCACCGCATATTGGCTGTAAAAATCGCTGCCAAAGCTGGCTTTGAAAATAGCCGATACGATGATCGCCACCATCATGGTTGAGAACGATAGTTGAACATCCGCAAAGCGCATCAAGAAGCTATCGATACGACCACCGAAGTAACCCGCCGACAAACCAATGATGATACCCAGAATCAACTGAAGACCGACGGCTAAAAAGCCGATCGTCAAAGACAAACGAGAACCGTAAAGAATGGTCGATAAAATATCACGGCCTTGCTCATCAGTACCAAGAACAAAACGCTCATCGCCCTCTTCCATCCAAGACGGTGGTAGCTCTGAATCCATGATGTCGATAGACGTTAGATCATACGGGTCAGTCGGAGCTAGAATTGGCGCAGCTAATGCCAACACTAAGAACATCATAAAGACCGTAAAACTTGCCATCGCCACTTTGTCGCGCTTGAAGTAATACAAGAAGTCCGACTCTTTAAAACGCTGCCATGCAGATGGAGCGGCTTCAGGAGCTGGTGTTACATTTGATTGGCTCATGATTAAGCTCCTTTTCCAGTTAAGTTCACAGTTGGGTTGATGATGCCGTACAGCAAATCAACGATGGTATTGGTTACCACGAAAATCAGACCAACAAAGATAACGTAAGCTGTGATCAACGGTGTATCGACACGGTTGATTGCCTCTAGGAAAAGAAAGCCTGTACCCGGCCACTGGAATACGGTTTCGGTTAGGATGGTGTAAGCCACCATGGTACCAATCTGCACGCCACCTACCGTCAGTACTGGCAGCATGGTGTTCTTAAGTGCATGTTGGTAATAAATCTTTTGTAAGTTCAAACCTTTTGCTTTGGCGAACTTAATGTATTCCGAGCTCAGTACTTCCAGCATTTCTGAACGTACCAGACGGATGAACAACGGCAGCATGATAGACGCTAGCGCAATACACGGCAGGATAAGGTGCTTAATACCATCGATGGTAAAGAAGCCAGATTCCCAACCAAGCACGTTAGCGGTTTCACCTCGTCCGTAGGAAGGCAGCCAGCCGAGTTCGATGGAGAAGACGTACATCAGCATGATTGCGGTTAGGAACACCGGAATCGAGATGCCGACACTACTCATCGCCATAACAAATTTGGTAAAAACACTCTTCGGGTGAATCGCGGAATACACCCCGAGTGGTATAGAGAAAACGATAATAATGAGCGTCGCGCCAAACACGAGCTCTAATGTTGCCACCAGCTTATCGAGGATCACCTCAACCGCAGGTCGCTTGAAAAAGTATGATGTACCCAAATCACCTTGCAGTGCATTACCCACAAAGCGCGTGTACTTTGTGATAAAGGGATCGTTCAGGCCCAATTCGTCGCGTAGCGCTTGGCGCTCCGATTCCGAAACCGACTGACCTACAAGCTCACGCAGCGGATCACCCAGGTTGTCCTGAATGGCAAACGCCACCAAACTGATCACAAACATCACTATCAGTGCCTGAAACAGGCGCTTGACCAGAAACGAAAACATTCCTTGCCCCTTAACTATCCATAGATCTCTAAACTTAGAGAGAAAATTCAGTCTGTAAAACTGGCTCAATCCGACTGAAACAAAACCGAGCCAAGTGTCGAAAACAGAGAAGGACTGGCGCCCCTCTCTGTCATGACTAAGTATGATTACTCGACAACTAGGTCGCCAAAGTAAGGCATTACCATTGGGTTCACGATGTCTGCGGCTTTCACGTTAGACTTCGCGCCCCACGCTTCACTTTGCCAGTGTAGCGGTACGAATGCGGCATCGTTGTATAGCGTCGCTTCGACACCTTTCAGCATTGCTGCACGTTTCGCAGGGTCCGTCTCTACGTTTGCAGCTTCAACCACTTTGTCCATTTCTGGGTTTGAGTAGTGACCACAGTTGTACTGACCACGACCGGTTTCTTCGTTACGAGTCATGGTTAGGAACTCGTTGAAGTTTGCCGAGTCCTCTGTATCCGAGTGCCAACCGATCATCAGCATGTCTGCCGCACACTTATCAAACTCAGGCCAGTATTGCGCTTTTGGCATAGTTTTCAGATCAACCTTGATGCCAATCTTAGACAACATTGCCGCTGCCGCTTGCGCTACTTTCGCATCGTTTACGTAACGGTTGTTTGGCGCAATCATCGTTAGCGTCAGGCCGTTTTCGTAACCCGCTTCTTTCATCAGTTCTTTCGCTTTCTTCAAATCGTAGCGAGGAACGAGTTTGTCATCGTGACCAACGTAGCCAGTTGGACTCTGCTGACCAGCTGCAGTAGCGAAGCCTTTCATGATTTTCTTCACGATACCTTCGTTATTGATTGCGTGAACAATCGCTTGGCGAACGCGAACGTCTTTCAATGCTTCGTTGCTGTTTTGGTTTAGTTGGAACGTGATGATACGAGTACCAGGCAGCGTGACTAGGTCGATGCCGTCAGCATCTTCAACGCGTTTGTGGTCGTTTGGCGCTACTGGGTGAATCATGTCTACACCGCCAGAAAGCAGCGCTGCTACACGAGTTGCGTCTTCTTTGATTGGCACAAGCGTTAGCTTATCAACATTACCTTTCGACTCTTTGTCCCAGTAATCTTTAAAGCGTTCAAATTCCACTTTTACGCCCTGCTCACGTGAAGTCACAATGAATGGACCCGTGCCAGATACGTTAGTCGATGCAAATGAGTTACCGTGCTTCACTAACTCAGACTTGTCTTTGCCGTCCGCAGTTTTGCCAGTGTAGAACTTGCTGTCCATTGGGAAAATGTACGTTGCGGTTTGCAGCACTAGTGGGTAAGGACCTTTAGTTACAAGATCGAACGTGTTGTCGTCAACTTTGACGATTTTTTCGTACGGGTCGAAGATGTTTTTAAAGTCAGGAGAGCTTTGTAAACGCTGGAACGTCCACACGACGTCGTCAGCCGTTAGAGTATTGCCAGAATGGAATTTCACACCTTCACGCAGTTTGAAACGAACAGTCGTATCGTTAATACGTTCCCAGCTTTCTGCTAGGCGAGGCTCGAAATCCATTTTTTGAGTAAAGCGAACCAACGGATCAAATACCATGTGTGACATTTGCAGTGTGCCACCTGATAGCTGCTCATGTGGGTCAAGCGATACTGGGTCAGCTGCATAGCCAACTTTGATATCTGCTGCCATTGCGTTAAAGCTTAGGCCCGCAGCCATTAGCGCCACTGCTAATTTGCTTTTCATGGTTTTCATTTGCATAACTCCTTCATGCGGGGATACGGATCCCTTGTTGTTGTGTTTGCGTCTTTGTTATGACTAAAGGTTAGCCAAGCGAATTGCTTGGTTTATGCCGTTTCGATCTCTTCTCGCAAGCCAGTAAACTCCGGCATCAGAGAAATCAATTTTTTGCTGTATTCGTGTTGAGGTGCCGTGAATAACTGTTCTGTTGGTGCCACTTCTAACAGTGTACCCATTTGCATCACACCTACTCGGTCACACATCTGACGAATAACAGGTAAATCGTGGCTGATAAACAACATAGTCAAGTTCAGCTCACTTTGCAGATCTTTCAGCAAGTTTAGAATTTGTGCCTGTACCGATACGTCCAGTGCTGAGGTCGGTTCATCACAAATCAAAAGTCGAGGACGAGTCGCCAACGCACGCGCAATAGAAATACGCTGACGCTGACCACCGGAGAATTCATGAGGATACTTAAGCCCAGCCATGCGACCCAAACCAACATGATCCAATAGGTCATTCACGATTTGGCGAGTTTCCGACTCGTTTTTCGTCAGTTTATGAAAACGGATTGGCTCAGCAATAATATCGAATACCTTCATACGAGGGTTCATTGAGGTATACGGGTTTTGGAACACCATCTGCATCTGACGACGCATTGGGCGGCGTTCTTTCTCAGAGGTTAAAGCTGTCAGGTCAATACCCTCAAACTTCACCTGACCAGAGTTAGGTTGGTATAAACCAGCAATAACTCGCGCAATGGTTGATTTACCAGAGCCAGACTCACCCACCAAACCAAAGGTTTCGCCTTCATGCACTTCAAAGCTCACATTATTGGATGCCTGCACGTATTCGCGACGGCTTTCAAATAAAGAGTCTTTGGTGACAAAGCGTAGATTAACGTTCTTCACGTCTAAAAGCGGGCCTGTGTACTCGCGCTCATCCTGGCTTTGTCCTAGCCAGTGATTCTTGATGTCGAGTGGCTCCATTTCTGCCGCTTCTTCGATGTAGCTGACCAAAGGGAAGCGATCTAGCTTTCTGTCTGAACGTGGAACGGCTGAAATTAGGCTGCGAGTATAGGAGTGATCAGGATCGCCCAACACTTTGGCTGTTGGCCCAAACTCCACCAAGTCACCACGATACATTACCGCGACGCGGTCGGTGACGTTGGAGACCACACCCATATCGTGAGTAACCAGCATACAGCCGACATTATTCTTGATACACAATTCTCGGATCAAGTTGAGGATTTGGTCTTGGATTGATACGTCCAGTGCCGTGGTTGGCTCATCGGCGATGATCAGATCTGGCTCACCAGCCAAAGCAATCGCAATGACGACACGCTGACGCATACCACCAGAAAATTGGTGTGGGTATTGTTTCAAGCGGTTTTCTGGCTGCGGGATGCCAACTTGCTGCATCAGAGAAAGTGCACGCTGATACGCCTCTTCATCAGAGACTTTCATGTTGGCGTGGATCGTCTCTTTCAGCTGCTGCTCAACCGTAAAAAGTGGGTTAAGTGAGGTCATTGGATCTTGGAAAATAAAACCAATCTTCGATCCGCGAACCTTACGCATCGCTTCTGGTGATAAACCAGAAATTTTTTCTCCATCCAAGAAAACATCGCCGCTAGCAACGCGACCTGGAGGGCTAAGCAAATCAATAACGGCGTTACCAACGGTGGATTTACCCGCACCTGATTCGCCAACAACACCCACGATTTCACCACGTTCAATATGAAAAGAAAGTGACTTCACGGCAGCGTGAACGCCGTGTCGGGATGGGTATTCAATACGAAGGTTTTTCACTTCTAATAGTGACATTTCAGACCTCTACTGCCTTGTCTGTGGTATCGAATCGCGCCAAAGGCACCATTCATCACCTGAATGAATCCGTTCAAATTCAGAATAATACTCTGAAATCTTAATGCGGAAACAATTTGGCAAAAATTACACAAAAAAGCAACAATTAAAGTATATTCCGCCGAGAAAACATTAAATAAACGCACAATGAGCGAATAAAAATGCATTAACAAGTATTTAACCATTTTCATATCACACTATTTTTGTGCGCCATGCACCTATAAAACTAGAAAAATGCTCTAAAAATAAGCACGAGCCAACTAGGACCATTAACCACACTATTCATGTGTAATTATTAACATTTAACAAACAATATCGTATGCGAAAAGCAATTTTTCAACATAAAAAACTATTAATAAAATAGTCGGCAAATATAAAAAGCCAAACTTAGAAAGAGAAAGGATAGGTCAAAACGTGAACAAAACAGCAAAAACACACAAATCCTGCTCCAACGCAGATTATGCGCCACTTAAGCGGTTTATTGACTAAACAAAAGAAAGTGCGGTTACCATCACTCTCCCATTGTAGGTGAAACACGTCGGTTTTAACCCTTTACGGCACAATTGAGAGTGGGATAATAGATAATCAATGTTAGAAGCCAAGCTGTAAATGAAAGGAGCCCCTGTGCTTAGAGCGATTTTTTTTGATATGGACGAGACTTTATGTGCGACGTCACAAGCCGATAAAGTTGCAGGACAAAAGTTTACGACTTGGATTCATAAGACCTACCCGCAAGTTACCGAACCACAAGCTTTTTTACAGCGCTACTTACAGGGTGTGTACAAGAAGCTGAATGCGGAATTCCCTCACCTTGTGGCTCTGCTACCTGATGAAAACGCGTTCCGTTGTGGCCTGATCCAAAACATATTGGCGGAGCACGGAGTCAGCATTAATGCCGAAGAGGCTCAACAAGCTCAAGACTACTTTGACTCTGCACGTATGGGCGCGTTTACTTTCTTCCCTGGTGTAAAAGAAATGCTCAGCGACCTTCGTCAGCATTATAAACTCGTCGTGATCACTAACGGCCCGATTTTTTCTCAACACCCTAAACTCAGCGCGACACAGATGAGCGACTGGGTGGACCATATTATTGTGGGGGGGGAAGAGCCTGAAGAGAAGCCCGCTGCGAGCATTTTCCAAAAAGCGCTCGACTTGGTCGAAGTAAAACCAGAAGAAGCCCTACACATTGGCGACTCTTTACCAGCAGATATAGCAGGCGCTAACAATATGGGCATTTTGAGTGTGTGGGTAAATGCGACAGGCGCAAGTAACTCAACAGATATAACGCCAAATTTTGAAATCCAAGAAACGGTAGAGCTGAGAGAAATCCTTAAAACACTCGCCCAATAAAAGTAGTGGATTAGAAAAATACAAAACCCCAGACGTCGTTCTGGGGTTTATTTTGTCAGCTCGAAAAGCATTTGGATCATTGGTGGTCAAAAGCCCCTAGAGCTGTACACTTTTGGTGAAATTGAAATCGAATGCAGATTCTTTTAAGAGGATAGATGCAAAAGAGCCCCAGCCTTTCGACTGGGGCTCTAAATAGCGGTCGGTGAAGAGCCGTATTATAACTTCAGGCAAACCCCCATCTGGGTTCAAATCCTTTGAAATACTGTCGACTAATAGTCGTCCAAGCGAGATCATAAACTCTAAAACGACGAAAGCCTGCTAAAAAGCAGGCTTTCTAATAGTGGTCGGTGAAGAGGGATTCGAACCCCCGACCCTCTGGTCCCAAACCAGATGCGCTACCAAACTGCGCTATTCACCGAGCATATATTCTTTAAATAAAGAATGGGGTGGCTAACGAGACTTGAACTCGCGACAACCGGAATCACAATCCGGGGCTCTACCAACTGAGCTATAG
>NZ_WXWT01000122.1:0-11324 GCF_009904725.1 Vibrio sp. V43_P6S15P86 | reverse complement strand
ACTTGATGGGCATGTAGGAGTAAACACATGGACATACAGTCTGTTGGCAATATCTATCAAAAGCTGAATAAAGCGAACTTACATCTGCTTAAAGACGTATATCACCAAGATGTCGTCTTTGAAGATGCTGCTCATCGTTTAGAGGGGTGGCCTGCACTTTCAGATTACTTCACATCATTATATGCCAACGTCATAAGCTGTGACTTTGTTATCCACGAACATCAACAAGTCGGAGATACGGGCTTCCTAACGTGGACCATGGATCTTCAGCATCCCAAACTTCAAAAAGGTGCACCTATTCTCGTTAATGGTGTGTCGCATCTTAAATTCAGCGAAGGCCAAGTTATTTATCACCGAGATTACTTTGATCTCGGAGAAATGCTTTACGAAAACTTACCTTTACTTGGCTCAGTCGTAAAAACCATCAAGCAGAGGTTAGGACAATGAACAATACTATCTTAATCACTGGCGCTACCTCCGGAATAGGGAAGCAATTGGCTTTAGATTACGCGAACTCTGATTGGAGCGTTATTGCTTGTGGACGAAACAAAGACGTTCTTGCTGAATTGGGGGCTGCTTCTTCTAATATCCATACATTACAGTTTGACGTGACAAACCATGAACAAACTCAGCATGCGCTGTCCAGTTTGCCTTTCACGCCGAGTACCTGGGTTTTTAATGCAGGGGATTGTGAATATATGGACAACGGTGTGGTTGACGCGAAACTCATGGCGCGTGTGATGAATGTAAACGTCGTTGGTGTTGCCAACTGCGTAGAAGGTTGCCAACCACACTTAGATAAAGGGCATCGCATCGTTATCGTGGGTTCTATTGCTTCAGAAGTCGCGTTGCCAAGGGCTGAAGCCTACGGCGCTTCTAAGGCCGCTGTGAGCTACTTTGCTCGCACATTAGCTGTTGATTTGAAGAAGAAGGGCATTCAAGTGGTGACCGTGTTCCCAGGCTTTGTGGAAACCCCGTTAACTGACAAAAATGACTTCGAAATGCCGATGATTATTTCTACGCAGCAAGCCTCGAACTCTATCAGAAAACAGTTGGCTGCCAACAAGACTCACATCTATTTCCCCGCGAGGTTTACCAATATTTTACGTTTTATCTCGTTACTTCCATACAGTTGGCAAGCTCGTCTAACTGCTAAACTCGTATCATAAGAAGGAATAAAAATGAAAACAGTAGGAAGAAAGAAGGTAGCGATTGTGGGAACCGGAATTTCTGGCCTTACGTGTGGTTACTATCTACATAAAGAGCATGATGTCACCGTATTTGAAGCTAACGATTACATTGGCGGGCACACCGCGACGGTGGATGTAAAACTCGATGGTAAAGAATATGCGATTGATACGGGCTTTATTGTTTACAACGATCGCACTTATCCTAATTTCATCAAAATGATGAACGAGATTGGTGTCGAAGGGTTGCCAACCCAGATGAGCTTTAGTGTAAGAAACGACGGCAATGGTTTGGAATATAACGGTCACACCGTGTCGACATTATTTGCTCAAAAGCGTAATTGGGTAAATCCTAAGTTCTATCGTTTTATCTTCGAGATCCTTCGTTTCAACAAACTTGCCAAAAGCGTCGCTAGCAAACAATCGAGTCATTCTCAGACGCTAGGTGAGTTTCTTGATGAGCACAACTTCAGTACTTTCTTTTCAGATAACTACATTTTGCCGATGGGCGCTGCAATTTGGTCTTCGACTTTAGCGGACATGCGCGCATTTCCGCTGATGTTTTTCCTTCGCTTTTTCTTAAATCACGGATTGCTTGATGTTACTAACAGGCCGCAATGGTATGTAATTAAAGGTGGCTCTCGTGAGTACATTCCACCTTTGACTCAAGGTTTTATCGATAAAATTCGACTCAATAGTCCGGTAGAAAAAGTGCTACGTAGTGAGAATGGTGTGGGTTTAAAAGTCAACGGTGAAATGCATTGGTTTGATGATGTCATCTTTGCTTGTCACAGTGATCAAGCGATGAACATGTTAGGTGACATTAGCCCAGTCGAGCAAGAGGTGCTGGGTAATATGGCTTATCAAGCGAATGAAGTGGTGCTTCACACTGATACGAGTTTACTTCCAAAGCGTAAAGCGGCGTGGGCTTCGTGGAACTACCTACTGGAGGGCAGTGAAGACGAACAGCAACGTCTCCCTTCGCTTACTTACAACATGAATATTCTCCAACATGTTCAATCTGAGCACACATTCTGTGTCACGCTAAATAGCACTGAGCAGATCGAACCGAGCAAAGTATTACGGACGTTTACCTATCACCATCCAGTGTTCTCCACCGACTCTATCGCTGCACAGCAACGTAAAGAAGAGGTGCAAGGGCTGAACAATACTTGGTTCTGCGGCGCTTATTGGTACAACGGTTTCCACGAGGATGGCGTTCGCAGCGCATTGGACGTAGTGAAAGGGCTTGAAGAGAAATATCGCGTTCAAACTGCTGTCAACTTAGAAAAAGGTGCAGCGTGATATGGATAGCCAAATGAACAGCCAGTTGTTTGTTGGCAACGTTCGACATCGCAGGTTCACGCCGATAAAACATGAATTGAACTACTCATTGTTTATGCCAGCTATTGACGTCGATGAGCTAAAAAAACTAGAGGAAAAAGTTTGGGGTTTTGGCTCTCGTTGGTGGCATTGGGCACGCTTTAAACGCAGTGACTATGTTGGTGAGGGCTGCTTAAAGGTGGCCGTGCACGACAAAATTGAAGAGTTAACAGGTGTTCGTTGTACCGGCAAAGTCATCGCTGTTTGTCATTTGCGCTATTTAGGACTTTATTTTAGTCCGGTGAATTTCTACTACGTTTATAACAAAGAAGGGGAATGGAAATACCTCTTAGCTGAAGTCAGCAATACACCTTGGAACGAGCGTCATTACTACGCAGTCGCTGCTGAGCAAAACGATGAAAACTTTGGATGGGAACAAGAGAAAGCCTTTCATGTTTCTCCGTTTAATCCAATTGACCAACAGTATCACTGGAAGATTAAACCACTGACGGACAAGTTAAGGATTCATCTTGAATGCCACAAAAGCGAAAAGCACTTTGATGCGACGATGACAATGAAAGCTCAAGTGTTTTCGAGCAAAAGCTTATCGAAGTGTTTGATCGTTACGCCAATACAGACGGTAAAAGTAATGGTTGGTATTTATTGGCACGCATTAAAACTTTGGGTGAAAGGCGCGCCTTTTTATTCTCATCCTAAATATTCAACACACGACGAAATAGAAGCCGACACTAAAAAAACAGACAAAAAAAATAAAAAGCACAAGGAGAATTCTGCATGTTAAATACCAGTTCTATGACATTGCCGCGCAAATTGACGACAACACAAAAGGCGGCTCGCGGAGTTATTTTTCAATGTCTGCAAAAAATGGAAATCGGCTGCTTAACTGTTATTGAAAGCTTTAAGACGGAAACGAAAGAAAGAAGCGAGCGCTTTAATGCGCCCAACGGTGAATACAGCGGTCAGCCTGTTGTGGCGACGATTGAGGTAAAGCATCCTGGCTTTTACTCGCGAATCTTGCAAGGTGGCAGCATTGCGGCGGGTGAGGCTTATATGGATGGTTGGTGGGACAGCCCGGATCTAACCTCGTTAATGAAACTTATGGCTCTCAATATGCGAGCGCTAGATAAACTTGAAGAGAAAGGAAGTTGGCTGACTAAAATACTGTACAAGTTCAGTCATTGGACCAACCGCAATTCTCAAGAGAACTCTCGTAAAAACATTCATGCGCATTACGACTTGGGCAACAATTTGTACGAGTCATTTTTAGACGTCAACATGCTGTACTCATCGGCCTTATATGTGCAAGACAACGATACTTTGGAACAAGCGCAAATCAACAAAATGGATCGTTTGTGCCAGCAACTTGAGCTTCAACCATCCGATCGAGTGATTGAGATCGGTACAGGGTGGGGGGCTATGGCCATTTACATGGCAGAGCAATATGGTTGTCATGTAACGACAACGACGATTTCTGAAGAGCAGCATGCTTACGCTGAACAAAAAATTAGAGAGCGAAATTTGGGCGACAAGATCACTCTATTAAAACAAGACTATCGAGACCTTTCGGGTCACTACGATAAGTTAGTCTCGATAGAAATGATCGAAGCGGTTGGAAAACAATTTTTGCCTTCCTACATCAAGCAATGCCAATCATTACTCAAGCCGGGTGGTTTAATGGCAATTCAAGCCATCACTATCGCTGACCAGCGTTATGATTACTACAGTAACAACGTTGACTTTATCCAGAAATACATCTTTCCAGGTGGGTTCTTACCTTCGGTTACATCTTTAACTCAAGCTGCGACCAAATACAGTGACTTGGTGGTGAGAGACTTATTTGATATTGGTCTGGACTATGCGAAAACCTTGAGCGAGTGGCACTCTAGATTTAATCAAGCTGAAGATCACGTACGCTCTCTCGGTTATGACGACCGCTTTGTCCGCATGTGGCGCTATTACCTGAGCTATTGTGAAGGCGGCTTTTTAGCTCGAAGTATCAGTGCCGTTCACATGACATTCCAGCGACCTTAAACCGTTATGAAGTTGCTGATGGCCTCTACATGGTTCCAGCTCTGTTGGTTCTCTGCAGTGCTTGGGACCTATCAATGGCAGTGGCTAACACTGACCTTAACATTTCTTACTCTTGTCTATTGTTGGAGGACGGACGCTTTTGCCTTGAAGCACATCGCGAGTATCGTTTTGGCGGGTGTAGTGCTCGATACGCTCAATCAACAGTTTTCTGTTTTTGTCTTTCCAACACAATGGCTACCCATTTGGTTGTTGTGCCTTTGGGTTTTGTTCTCTTGGTATGCCTATCAGCTCAAGTCTGTTTTGTACCGTTTCTCAAAAATCTACGTATCAATTGTAGGTGGCGTTGGAGGAACCGTTAGTTACTACGCCGGTTACAAGCTCCAAGTCGTTGAATATGGATTTAATACCAGCGTCACGTTGGTCATTCTATTTGCTGAATGGTTTGCCATGACACTTTTGATACTCAAGGTATACGGATATGAAAAGCTTGAAGAGAGATTTAACCCAGAGGCTGATTAAGGTAGTTGCTTCTCTAGTAGTTATGGGCTCCTTTGCTCTACAAGCTCAGCTAGTGGGAAACAGTGAAAACGCAGATAAGATGTCGAGTTGGAAGGGGTGGAAAACCGTCGGTGAGGCACAACTCACATGGTTCATCTTCGATATATATCAGTCTCGACTAAAAGCACCCGATGGAAAGTTCATTGTAAATGGCGATGTATCACCACACCCTCTGGCATTGGAAATTAACTATCAAAGAGACATCAGCAAGCAGCAGTTGCTTGATGTAACTGATGAGCAATGGGCAAAACTTGGTTTTACTGAATCATATCGAAAAAGTTGGATCAGTGAACTAAACCGTATGTTCCCTGATATAAAAAAAGGGGATGAGCTTACTTACTTAACCGATGGTAAAACTGGTCAGCTTCTTTACCGACAAGCTGGCATTGCACAAATCAAGACAGTCGGCTTCGTTCAAGATGAGCGAATGAACGATGCGTTTTTGTCTATATGGTTGTCACCTAATACAGAGTTCCCAAAACTTCGAAAACAATTAATAGGGCAGGTTAGATAGTGCTTAAACGAATTTTAAAATCAGTCGCCTTGGCCGCTGCGGCCTTACTTTCAGCATGCTCAGCAGATATCGATAATTATCAATCTTCTACACCGACTTTTGATTTATTCGGCTATTTTGAAGGCGATACAAAGGCGTGGGGGATGGTCCAAGATTACACTGAACAACAAACTCGTCGTTTTGAAGTCGACATAGTGGGTACTGTGGAAGGTAACACGTTGACGCTGGTGGAAGACTTTGTGTTTGATAATGGAGAGGTTGACCAGCGAATTTGGGTTATTACCAAATTAGAAGATGGACGCTATGAAGGTAAAGCAGAGGATATTATTGGTGTAGCAACAGGGGCTGAGCAAGGCAATGCGTTGCAGTGGCGGTATGACTTTGAGTTGCAAATGGATGACTCAACAGTAACGGTCGCTTTTGATGATTGGCTTTATCGTCAGGACGAGAAGCATGTTTTCAACCTCACCAAAATTAAAAAGTTTGGTATAGAGGTCGGGATAATAACCTTATTCTTCCAAAAACAGCCATAGTAGTTGGGGGATTTATCCTCTTGCATTACTACCAAATAACCGAAATTATTTCTTCCTAACTAAAAAGGTTGACGCTTTCACGTCAACCTTTTCAATTGCAGATCATCAAGGTGTGATTACAGCTTATCTGTCAGCTCAACCGCTTGACCAATGTAGTTCGCTGGCGTCATCTCTTTCAGACGTGCTTTCTCGTGTTCTGGAAGCTCAAGACCGTCGATGAAGTTGCGCATTGCTTCGCCGTCTACACGCTTACCACGAGTTAGCTCTTTTAGCTTCTCGTATGGCTTCTCGATGCCGTAACGACGCATTACTGTTTGTACTGGCTCTGCTAGTACTTCCCAGTTTTTATCTAGTTCAGCAAGAAGTGCTTCACGGTTTACTTCTAGCTTGCTGATACCTTTTAGCGTAGAAGTGTAAGCGATAATAGCGTAGCCAACACCAACACCAAGGTTACGTAGAACCGTTGAGTCAGTTAGGTCACGTTGCCAACGAGAGATAGGCAGCTTTTGTGCTAGGTGGCCGAATACAGCGTTCGCAAGACCTAGGTTACCTTCTGAGTTTTCAAAGTCGATTGGGTTAACTTTGTGAGGCATTGTTGAAGAACCGATCTCACCAGCAATAGTTTTTTGCTTAAAGTGGCCTAGTGCAATGTAACCCCAAACGTCACGGTCGAAGTCAATCAGGATAGTGTTGAAACGAGCGATAGCGTCGAACAGCTCAGCGATGTAATCGTGTGGTTCGATTTGAGTTGTGTAAGGGTTCCAAGTTACGCCTAGAGACTCAGTGATGAACTCTTCAGAGAACTTATGCCAATCTAGCTCTGGGTAAGCAGAAAGGTGTGCGTTGTAGTTACCTACTGCACCGTTGATTTTCGCTAGGATCTCAACGTTTTCGATTTGCTTGAATTGACGCTCCATACGGTACGCCACGTTTGCCATTTCTTTACCCATTGTAGATGGAGAAGCAGGCTGGCCGTGTGTACGAGATAGAAGAGGAATGTCGCGGTATTCAACTGCGAGTGCTTTGATAGCGTCAATTAGGTTACGGATTTCTGGAAGAATCACTTGCTCACGTGCTTCTTTTAGCATTAACGCATGAGAGGTGTTATTGATGTCTTCAGAAGTACATGCAAAGTGGAAGAACTCATTAACAGCGTGCAGTTCAGGAACGTCTGCTACTTTCTCTTTTAAGAAGTACTCAACCGCTTTAACGTCGTGGTTAGTTGTACGCTCGATTTCTTTAATACGGCGTGCATCTTCTTCAGAGAAGTTAGCAGCAAGGTCGTCTAGGAATTGGTTAGCTTCTGCGCTGAATGCTGGCACTTCTGCAATTTCAGCAGTAGCCGCTAGCTTCTGTAGCCAACGAATTTCTACGATAGTACGGTATTTTAGTAGACCGTACTCGCTGAAAATTTCGCGTAACGCAATCGTCTTACTTCCGTAACGGCCGTCTACTGGTGAAACAGCAGTCAATGCTGACAGTTCCATGATGTTCTCCTGAATTGGGTTTCTAAATTTCGTGAGCGTTATACCAATAACTGTGGCAATTGTCACGAATATTGCGCAAACGTTTGCGCGGGATTTGTTTTATTCGAAAAAAAGTAGCTCGCGATAAACGCGAGCTAGCAGAGTATTCTACATTCTGGCTAACAGGATTTGAGCCTGTTCGACCATTTTCTTTCGGCCAAAAATTAGATGACGACGTTTACCGCCTACTTGGCGCCACAGAACAGCACTACGAATGCCAGATAGCAGTAGAGCACGGACTTTGTGTTGGCTGGCCGTTTGTTGCAGTACAGAAGGCGTGCCTGTTACTTGAATGCGTGGTCCTATAGGGCTAACAACATCCAAGTAGATGCTTGCTAAATTGCTGATCATTTGATCATCTAGCAGTTCAAAATGCTCTGACTGGCGCTTGGCCATCTGGATACGGTCACCAAGCTGGGACATGGCATCGTTGCGAGCGCTTAACTTACGTTCTAGCGCCATTAAGCTAATGATGTAACGAGTGATCTCACTGCCTGATGGGGTGCTATCAATCCCTTTAACCAGACACTCCAGACCGAGCTTTAGATCGGCTTCGCGACCGAATACGCCAACGGTGTTAGCAGGGTTTGTGTTCAAAATAGCGTTGATTGATGTTTCAAAAGCATCTTGATCACAATGCCCGTTTCTCGCAACTTGTTGAACCAAAGCGACAGCTTGGCAAATACCAGCGAAAGCGATAGTACGGTCATAAAGTGTATTCGCCACGTAACGACTCCTAAGCCTGAGAATATTTAATGCGTTGCTCGATGATGCCGCCACCTAGACATACGTCATCTTTATAAAACACTGCTGATTGACCAGGCGTCACTGCAATTTGTGGTTCATCAAAGATCACTTTAATGTTTTCATCATCGATCGGGATGATTGTACAAGGAATATCTTCCTGACGGTAACGAGTTTTCACTGTGCACTTCATAACATCGCGAATTGGCTCACGATCTACCCAGTGAAGTTGTGACGCAAGTAGACCTTCTGATTTTAGCATCGGGTGGTCTTTACCTTGGACTGCGATTAGCACGTTACGCTCTAGGTCTTTTTCACCAACAAACCACGGCTCTTCGTTACCACCGCCGCCTTTACGGCCACCGATGTGTAGACCTTTACGCTGACCTAGTGTGTGGTACATCAAACCTTGGTGTTGACCGATCACTTCGCCTTCTGGCGTTTCGATATTACCAGGCTGAGCAGGGAGGTAACGACCGAGAAAGTCGGTAAATTTACGCTCACCGATGAAACAAATACCTGTCGAGTCTTTCTTCTTCGCTGTTACTAAACCTTGCTCTTCCGCAATACGGCGTACTTCAGGTTTCTCTAAATCACCAACAGGGAAGAGGCTACGGCCAATTTGTTCGTGGCTTAGTGTATATAGAAAGTAGCTCTGGTCTTTGTTGCCATCTAGGCCACGCAACATCGCTGGTTTCTCACCGTTATCCGGGAAAGAGCGACGTACGTAGTGACCCATTGCAATGTAGTCAGCATCAAGCACTTCATCAGCGAATTCTAGGAACGCTTTGAACTTGATTTCTTTGTTACAAAGAATGTCAGGGTTCGGTGTACGACCCGCTTTGTATTCAGCAAGGAAGTACTCAAATACGTTATCCCAGTATTCGGCAGCAAAGTTGATGGTGTGTAGATGAATGCCTAGCTTGTCACATACTGCCTGAGCATCAGCAAGATCTTCTGCTGCTGTACAATATTCTTCGTTGTCATCTTCTTCCCAGTTCTTCATGAACAGGCCTTCTACTTGGTAGCCTTGTTGCTTGAGAAGATACGCAGAAACAGATGAATCAACGCCGCCGGACATACCGACGATGACTTTCTTTTGGCTGTTATCAGACATTACTAAACACCACTTAAATAAACGGGATGCAGATTCTATCAGAATCCACAGACCGGTGACAGATCCGAGACCGAAATCACAATTCGTTTCGCTGCATTTTTCTTCAACAGAAATTCGAACGGACAATTTCGCAAGTATAGAAGAGGTATATATGGCATAGTTGGCAAAAATCCAAGAGGAAAGTCCAAATGACCGAAGAAAACCAGTTTATGCAAGAAGCCGAGTTGATTGAAATTGTTGAAAACCAACTTGAGGACGGCAATCCATTAAAAGTTAAAGAGACGCTAATGCGCTTAATGATGACAGGGACACCTAGAGAAGAAGCGGTTGCAATGATGGCATGTGCCATGTCGATTGAAATTTTCGATGTGATGAAAAATGAAGGTGAGTTCAACCTAAAGCGTTACTGCGAGCACCTTGAGCAACTGCCAGATCTAAGTTTTATGGAAGGTGAATAAGGAGTCTAGAAGAAAAAAGTGGCTAGCAAACGTTTGCTATAATTGCTTTTATTGCCGCTTTATTATTAGCGGTATAGAATCCGTTCTCCTTTTCATCCCCTTACTCAGACTGACAATATGAAATTTCCTGGACAACGCAAATCGAAGCACTATTTTCCTGTTCATGCTCGTGACCCGCTGGTGAGCCAAGCACAAGAAAGCAAGAAGATGACGCGCACTCACATCATTGGTATTGACCAAACTTTGGTTGATATTGAAGCTAAAGTTACAACGGATGTGATTGAAAAGTACGGTCTGAGTAAAGGTCACTCTTTGGTTATTGATGACGAAAGAGCAGAAGAGTTGTACCAGCAACTTAAAGAAGAGAACTTAATTACCAATGAGTATGCGGGTGGCACAATTGGTAACACGCTACACAACTACTCTGTGCTAGCAGATGATCGCTCTACGCTGCTTGGAGTGATGAGCCAGGATATCAAAATTGGCAGCTATGGCTACCGTTACCTTTGTAATACATCAAGCCGCATGGACTTGAACTATCTACAAGGTGTTGATGGCGCTATCGGTCGTTGTTTCGCTCTTATCACTGAAGATGGTGAACGTACTTTTGCGATCAGTGAAGGGCAAATGAACCAACTGCATCCTGATAGTATTCCAGAAAAAATCTTTAAAAATGCATCGGCGCTTGTACTAACGTCATATTTAGTACGTTGTAAAGAAGGCGACCCAATGCCTGAAGCAACAATGAAAGCGATTGAGTACGCGAAAAAGAATGATGTGCCCGTTGTTCTGACTCTTGGGACGAAGTTCGTTATTCAAGATGACCCGAAATATTGGCAAGAATTCATTCGAGATAACGTTTCAGTCGTTGCGATGAATGAAGATGAAGCAGAAGCACTGACGGGTGAGTCAGACCCACTTGCTGCATCTGATAAAACACTGGAGTGGGCAGATCTAGTATTGTGCACCGCGGGGCCTGTAGGCCTATTTATGGCGGGTTATACGGAAGACAGCGCGAAGCGCGAAACTTCCTTACCATTACTTCCGGGGTCAATCGCTGAATTTAATCGCTATGAATTTAGTCGTCCGGCGAAAAAAGATACATGTGAAACACCAATAAAAGTTTACTCACATATCTCGCCATATATGGGTGGTCCAGAAAAAATCAAGAATACCAATGGTGCAGGTGATGCTGCGTTATCTGCTGTTCTTCATGATATGGCGGCAAACAAATACCATAAAGAAAATGTGCCTAATTCAAGCAAGCACAGTAACGAATATTTAACTTACTCTTCTTTTTCTCAAGTATGTA
>NZ_WXWT01000032.1:0-11338 GCF_009904725.1 Vibrio sp. V43_P6S15P86 | reverse complement strand
GAGTAACAACGTAGCTCACAAGGCTAATAACATTTCTATAAAACAAATGGGTAGTTTTCTACCCATTTCCAATTCTCAACATCACATTTTCTAATTTGCTCTATGATTCAGGCAAAACTCTTTTTTGCATTCCAAGTAACATTTAATCAATAAATAACTACAAGTCAGTTACTTTGCCATAAAAAACCGACAAAAGGCAATGCAAAAGGAGCACTACCCATGACCGCACTCGCTGTGACATTGAAGAACTGGTTCTTCACTCGCAACAGCATGATTTTGAACGCGAATATCGTATTGTTCATTATCTTGTTTAATACCCTACCCTTTGAGCCACAAGTAGTAACCGGCCTTAGCATCTTAGTTTTTGTTGCTATTCTTTGGCTAACCGAAGCGATTCACGTCAGCATAACCGCGCTGCTCATACCATTACTTGCGGTATTTTTAGGCGTGTTTAACACTCAGACCGCACTGAACAACTTCTCCAACTCCATCATTTTTCTATTCTTAGGTGGTTTTGCACTTGCTGCGGCTTTGCATAAACAGAAGTTAGACCAAGCTATTGCTGATAAAGTGCTGTTACTCGCACGAGGCAAAATGTCTGTTGCTGTATTCATGCTATTTGGTGTGAGTGCTGGCCTGTCAATGTGGATTTCAAACACCGCCACTGCTGCTATGATGCTGCCTCTTGTACTGGGTGTGATGACAAAGCTAGACGCTAAGAAAAATCACAATACCTTTTTGTTTGTTCTGCTCGGCATCGCTTACAGTGCTTCGATTGGTGGTATTGCAACGCTGGTTGGTAGCCCACCAAACGCCATTGCAGCAGCTGAAGTTGGCCTAAGTTTTACTGAGTGGATGAAGCTCGGTGTGCCTATCTCATTAGTACTAATGCCAATCGCTATTCTCGTTTTGTACACCATGACTAAGCCTGACCTTAGCCACAAGTTTGACCTTGATCATCAGCCTGTCGAGTGGACAAACGGCAAAATGATTACGCTGGCGATTTTCTTACTGACCGTGACTTTGTGGATATTCAGTAAGCCAATTAACGCTATGCTAGGTGGCTTCGCTAAGTTCGATACCCTTGTCGCAATAGGTGCAATCCTTCTGCTTGGGGCTTCTCGCGCCGTCGAGTGGAAAGATATTGAGAAAACAACCGACTGGGGTGTGTTAATCCTATTTGGTGGTGGTATCTGTTTGAGCAACGTTCTAAAAGCAACCGGAACAAGCGTATTTTTGGCTCATAGCTTGTCAGGCTTCCTTGAGCAAGCCGGTATTCTCCTAACGATTCTTGCAGTGGTTGCTTTTGTTGTCTTCTTGACTGAGTTTGCAAGTAACACCGCTAGTGCTGCACTACTGGTCCCTGTATTTGCAACCATTGCAGAGGCCTTAGGCATGTCTCCGGTCATTCTGTCTGCATTGATTGCCGTCGCCGCTTCTTGTGCATTTATGTTACCAGTTGCGACGCCTCCAAATGCGATTGTGTTCGGTACGGGTCATATCAAGCAAAAAGAAATGATGCGAATTGGCTTCGTCTTAAACATTGCCTGTATTGCTGCACTAACGCTTTTCGCTTGGTTGTTCTGGTAAAAAATAGCAAGTTCGATTAGCACTACACTGCTGCTCACGGTAATCACATCGATGCCCCAAACTTCCCCCTAAGTGGTGTTCAGCAGTTTCCCTCTTGGTGGCCCGTTGGCCACCTTTTTTAATTCCTTTGAGTGACGAATCGTTAGGCTTGCTTCTTTTCGCAGGCAAGCAAACCATAATGAACCTCGACCCGGTTACGACCATTGCGCTTCGCTTGATAGAGCACTTCATCTGCTCTCGCCATGGTTTCTGAGACGCGTTCATTTTGCATTTGGGCGACGCCAATGCTGCATGTTAATGATTCACCGTGTACCCACAAATGACTCTCCACATTTTTGCGAATCATTTCCGACTTCTTCACAGCTTGATCAATATTGGTGTCAGGGCAAAATACAACAAATTCTTCTCCCCCCCAACGAACAAGTCGGTCATCTGGGTAGATGGAACTTGCCACCACCATGACAAATTCGCGCAATATGTCATCCCCCATTTGGTGCCCAAATTTGTCATTCACCTTCTTAAATTTATCCAAATCCATATAAAGGATACTGAATGTACTATGCCCCCAGCGAACTTGCCGTGATTGCTGCTCAAGCCAGTGCTGAACTGCGTGACGGTTCATCGCTCCCGTCAACGCATCGCGATGCGCCAACTCTGCAAACTCATAGTTTTGAGCTCGCAACGTACCATTCACCTTCTCTAAATGACGATGACGTTTTTTCGCTTTTTCATAAGCGACTCGATTTTTTCGTAATTCATGCAGCGAAAATGCCAGTCCAAGCGCCATCCAAGAGAGTAAGAGCGCATACAGTAACGTTTCTTGTGCAAGGTAAGCGCCTTCAAACTCAATTTTATCAATCACAATTTTGTGCTCGCCAAGTGCCGCACCAGATCCGGTCGCTATATCAATACGTGTGATGTTTGAAAATTCAGGTGCAGAGTGTTCAATTGCGACGTTGTTGTCTACTAACCACCACGTCATCACCTGTAAATTTTTAATCGGAATTTCGATGATGTCGTTTGAACCGGACGGAGAAAACTGCATGCCATTGTATTTAATCGTGTACTCGTCGTCTGGTTTGGAATACTCAGAATTATAATTGCGAAGATACAAACGTAGGTCATGGCTAGGGTTAGCCCCTATTCCTGCCTCTTCATATCGCACCTTCAATCGAATCGTATGGTAGTTGGAAAGGTCAATACCCTGTGTTGGCGTTGCTGAATCGGTATAAACCGAGATTCCGCAATAAGGCCAAGCATACGAGCTCTGCTTTAGTTCACAGCTAAGAACTAGGCTTTGCCGATCGTATGTGATATCTGCCTCACTCACACCTCCTTCACTGGCATCTTTAGTTGCATAGATATTGAAATGCTCAGGTGTAATGGTCAGCTTTCGCGTATCGCCAAGCACACTATAAAGGGCAACCAAACTAATAGTGCAAATAGAGAGGGCAAAGATAAATTTATGGATCCACTTCATGGGCGAGTGACCTGCTCAGCTTATATACAACACAATGTACTCAATGGTTTTTCGAACTTCAAACAAAGTCATTTATCAAGAAACAAAATTACTTTTAGCCTTCGTTCTTACTTTCGATACATGGTAACGTGTTTTGAACCGTTATCACGTTTTTAAATCTCTCAAAAATGCGGTTCACTTGTTATTTGCGAAGCATTTCACAGCCGTATTTCCTAACCCATGAAGGCCAGTGCATAACATTTCAGAGCGATACATTTCGCTTTAATGTGCCTGTCAACCCTGCATCTCATCACCACTTCGGATATACTGTGCAAAAACACAATAATGAGTAATGTCATGTCATTAATTGCAACTGGTACGCTAAATAAAATGCGTGCATCTCTGGACGGTGCTGTTAGTTACCGTCTACCTGTTGGTGAGGAAGAGATTGATCTATCGCCGTTTCTAGGTAAAACGCTCACACTGACTCACACGGGCAATATTTTTTGTTGCTCATGTGGTAAGAAAACGAAAAAGAGTTATTCGCAAGGCCATTGTTTTGTCTGTATGAAAAAGCTAGCAAGCTGCGATATGTGCATCATGAAGCCAGAGACTTGTCATTACGACCAAGGGACCTGTCGCGAGCCACAATGGGGCGAAGAGAACTGCATGGTGGATCACTTTGTCTACCTATCCAATACATCCAGCTTAAAAGTTGGTATCACTCGTCATACGCAAATCCCAACTCGTTGGATTGATCAAGGTGCGACTCAGGGTTTGCCAATTTTTAAGGTAAAAACTCGCCATATCTCCGGTTTAATTGAAGTTGAACTGGCGAAACACATCGCAGATAAAACCAATTGGCGCACACTGCTGAAAGGCGACGGTGAACCAATGGCACTACAAGATCGTTTTGCTGAGCTATTACCTTTAGTCGAAGATAAGATTGCTGAGATAAAACAGCAATTCGGTGAAGATGCAATTGAAATATTAAGCGAAAGCATTACCGACCTTAGCTATCCGGTGCAACAGCACCCAACTAAGATCACCTCGCATAATTTCGATAAAAACCCGGTTGTTACTGGCACTTTGCAAGGCATCAAAGGTCAATACCTCATTTTTGACACTGGCGTGATCAACGTAAGAAAATTCACTTCCTATGAAGTGGAGGTAAGCACCTAGTTTCGTATGTGGCTGGTTTATTGAAATAAAAACGAAAAAGCTCGAGTTTGACTCGAGCTTTTGTTTTTCTATCAGGAAGATATGATCAGTTACGCATCAAGGATGTTTTCTAGTACATCGAACAACATATCGACTTCTTCTATTGTGTTGTAATGCATGCAACCAATTCGTACTACACCACCCGACTCTTCTAGACCAAGTTGACGAACTAAACCCAGCGCATAAAAGTGGCCGCTCCAAACACAGATGTTGTGTTCACCCAGCGTTTTCGCGATGAATTCTGGAGAATATAGGTCGAATGTTAGCGCAAAAGTTGGTGTGCGGAGTTGGCTATCTTCTTTCGCAATGCCAAATAGATTGACACCATCTAGTGCACTCAGACGCTGTAAGAAACGCTCACTCAAGCGTTGCTCATGTTGTTCATACAATTGGTAACTTTGCTCCAACCGTTGGCGAAGAGGTAAACCGGCTTCACCAAATTGAGCCAGATACTCAACCGCAGCAACGACACCAGCAAGACCTTCAAAACTTTGCGTCCCCGTTTCAAATCGGCCCGGGCCAATATTGGTTGCAGGCTCGACTTTGTACGGACGAATACTGTGCAGCCACTGATCGGCTATGTAAACAATACCAACGTGCGGGCCGAAAAACTTGTAAGCTGAGCAAGCTAAAAAGTCACAGCCTAACGCTTGAACATCAACCAAATGATGCGGCGCGTAATGAACGGCATCCACATAAACTTGTGCCCCGACGTTGTGCGCCATGCTTACTACTCGCTGCACATCCACGATAGAACCAGTCGTATTCGATGCATAGGTCACCGCTACAAGGCGCGTTTTATCAGAAAGAAGACTGCTTAAATGCTCCAAGTCCAACGTACAATCATCTTCGTTGATACGAACCTGATGAACCGTAACGCCTTGATCTTCTGCCGCTTGTTGCCAGCTGGACACATTCGAATAGTGATCCAAAGCGGAAACAATAACCTCATCTCCCTCTTGCCAATCTCGGCTAATCGCACGACTAAGCTGAAAGGTTAACGATGTCATGTTCGCACCGAAGACGATATTGCCAGATGACGGCGCGTTAAGCAGAGCTTGCGCTGACTCGCGTGCATTTTGCATCACGTCAACCGTCTTTTGGCTAGAAAAATAATGCCCGCCTAAGTTGGCGTTGAAACGACCTAAATACCCCACCATGCTATCTAGCACTGATTGAGGTACCTGTGACCCGCCTGGACCATCAAAAAACGTCACAGGTTTGTCGTTATGGTATTGAGCGAGTGCCGGAAACTGCTCTCTGATCAGATTAAGATTGAAGTTCATTGCGCTTATCCGTAGCCGTGAGTACAAACACATCCATATGACCCGCTTCATCATCAATGACAGAACGGATTGGGCACGCGTTGTGCCACAGTTTACTGTCTGCCAATATTGCAACCTCCCCCGTTTCTAACACCTTACGGAAAAATGGGGCTTGGTTATGACTGCTGTACAGCATGATGTCGCCACCAATGATGTTATGACGTCCCACGCCAACCATTGCAATGTGATCAAAACCGTCTTGGTGTACACCTTCAGGTGCCACTTGAGTTTCTTCTTCTAGCGCTGTGATTCGGATTTGGTGAATTTCTATTTCCTGGCCGTTAGGCAGATGATTCGCATTGACAAACAATTCGCACATTTCTCGGAAACCATCACTGGTGAGAATATCCTTCTCAATCGGCTCAAATTGTCTTACAACATCACCTTGGAATCGGTTGATATCAGACGATTGAACAAAGCTGTTTTTGTTTAAGTCAATGACTTTGCCATTATCAAAACCAACCACAGAATAACGTCTTAGTCGATACTGACCATCTGCATGCTCGGTACGAGGCAGTTCTTCAAACGATGGGGAAAGCTGCTCAATTGCTGCCATGCTGAGCTGTGTTAAATGCAGAGTATTCTCACGTGAATGTAACATCATTGTCTCCTTTAATGAGGCACATTAATTAACATTTAATTTACACACTAGGTTACGCAAATATTCTGCAATTGCCAGCTTTTAACATTGATAGCTTCAACAAAATAACAAAAACAACATAACAGACCAATCCAAAGCGCAAATGCAGAACCATGTTTCAGTTTTGCGCTTTGGCGATATTTGAAACTAGACTTCTCTACTACGAATAGAATTTTATGCTAGAAGTCAACGTTCTTTATCAATCTTTAGTGGGTTCTAATCTATAACCAATTATTCGATCACAATCGTTGTTTATGCTTTTAAAGCACTAAGAATTTCCATACAATCGAGGGAAATGTTCAGCCCTTTTTGGAGCCATAATGAGCGACGTAAAACATTGTAAACTATTAATTCTTGGTTCTGGTCCAGCAGGATACACAGCTGCCGTCTACGCAGCGCGTGCCAACCTAAACCCTGTGCTTGTGACGGGAATGCAACAAGGTGGTCAGCTAACCACCACTACTGAAGTTGAAAACTGGCCCGGCGACGCTGAAGGTCTGACAGGTCCTGCATTGATGGATCGCATGAAAGAGCACGCAGAGCGTTTCGAAACTGAAATCGTGTTTGATCACATCAACGAAGTAGAACTATCACAACGCCCATTTCGTTTAAAAGGCGATTCTGGTGAGTACACATGTGACGCATTGATTATTTCTACAGGTGCATCAGCAAAATACCTTGGCCTTGAGTCTGAAGAAGCATTTAAAGGTCGCGGCGTTTCTGCTTGTGCAACCTGTGACGGTTTCTTCTACCGTAATCAGAAAGTTGCAGTTGTGGGCGGCGGTAACACTGCTGTTGAGGAAGCACTTTACCTATCTAACATTGCGTCAGAAGTTCACCTGATCCACCGCCGCGATTCATTCCGTGCAGAGAAGATCCTTGTGAAACGTCTGATGGATAAAGTTGAAAGCGGTAATATCGTTCTTCATACCGATCGAACTCTCGATGAAGTACTTGGCGACGACATGGGCGTAACTGGCGTTCGTATTAAAGACGTCAACACAGGTGCGACTGAAGACCTTGAAGTGATGGGGGCGTTTATTGCGATCGGCCACCAGCCAAACACACAAATCTTTGAAGGCCAAGTAGACATGAAAGATGGCTACATCATCGTTAAGTCTGGCCTAGAAGGCAACGCGACACAAACTAGCATTGAAGGTGTATTTGCAGCAGGCGACGTTATGGACCATAACTACCGTCAAGCTATCACATCTGCAGGTACAGGTTGTATGGCGGCATTAGATGCTGAGCGTTTCTTAGACTCACTTGGTGACAAATAACTTTTCACATTTGTGTCATATCCTTAAAGCCCAGCGGTATTCCCGCTGGGTTTTCTTTTGTATACTACCGCCTCATTAAAACAATTATCATTAAGCCTTCACGATGGATAAGAAAAAGCAAAGCAGCTTGAATAAGTGGCTTAAGCAACAAAGTAAGTTAGCCAAGCGCTGGCTTATGATTGCGATAGGCCTAGGCGTACTTTCAAGCGTGTTTTTATTGGCTCAAGCAGCCCTGCTCGCCTCCATTCTGCACCAGTTAATCATTGACCAAGTCGACAAAGCCGACCTCATTTGGCATTTTGTTGGGCTTGGTGGCACGGTTATCGGTCGAGCTGCTTGTACCTGGGGTCGAGAGCTTGCCGGTTACCGTTGCGGTGAGCAAATTCGAGTTTATATTCGCCAACTCATTTTAGATAAAGTTCATAAACTTGGGCCAGCTTACATCAAAGGCAAACCTGCCGGCAGCTGGGCGACGCTCATCTTAGAGCAGGTAGAAGATATGCAGGATTTCTTCTCTCGCTACTTGCCTCAGATGTCATTATCGGTATTAGTGCCTTTCATTATTTTGGTTGCCGTATTCCCAGTAAACTGGGCGGCAGGCTTGATCTTCCTCGTCACAGCACCACTAGTGCCTATTTTCATGGCACTGGTTGGGATGAAAGCCGCAGAAGCAAACCGTAAAAACTTTAAAGCGATGCAGCGTTTGTCCGGTCACTTTTATGACCGCTTGCAAGCAATGACGACCATTCGCTTATTCGATAGAACAAAATCTGAAACTGAAACTCTTAAGGGTGCTTCGGAAGTCTTTCGTACTCGCACCATGGACGTTCTGAAAATCGCGTTTCTATCTTCTGCGGTTTTAGAGTTTTTCACTTCCATTTCTATCGCAATTACCGCCGTCTACTTTGGCTTTAGTTATATCGGAGAGCTCGATTTCGGCTACTACGGCACAGGTGTTACGCTGTTTGCTGGTTTGTTCATTCTGATTCTTGCGCCAGAGTTTTATCAGCCATTACGTGATTTGGGCACGTTCTATCATGCGAAACAGCAAGCGGTTGGCGCAGCAGAAAGCATTGTCGAGTTTCTGGATTTGGAAGTCGATCAAGTCAAAGATGGCACCCAAGCGTTAGATAAGAGTAGTCCCATCCATATTGAAGCGGACGAGTTAACCATTTTTAGTCCGGAAGGTAAGCAGCTCGCGGGTCCCCTATCCTTCTCTCTTGAAGCCAACAAAAGTACGGCTTTAGTTGGACCAAGTGGCGCAGGTAAAACAAGCTTGGTAAACACCATCCTCGGTTTCATGCCTTATCAAGGTAGCTTGAAGATTAATGGTTGTGAATTGTCACAATTGGATCTCGCCACATGGCGAGAGGCCGTAAGCTGGATTGGTCAAAACCCAATGCTATTACATGGCAGCATTCGAGATAACGTCACGTTAGGCAAACACAACATTCAAGATGCAGACGTTCATTCTGTTTTGAATGACTCTCATGCTGCTGAATTTGTTGAAATGCATGGGTTGGATTACCCGATATCTGACCGCTCTGGTGGTTTATCTGTCGGCCAAGCCCAGCGTTTAGCGTTGGCTCGCGCTATGCTACAAAATGGTCGTTTTTGGTTATTAGATGAACCGACCGCAAGCTTAGATGCTCGTAGTGAAAAACTCGTCATGGAAGGCATTAACAAGTACGCACATGCCACAACGAATTTGATGATTACTCACCAGCTGGCACCTTTACAAAGCGTATCGCAAATTCTTGTTATGCAGGACGGCCAGATTGTTCAACGTGGTGATTACGACACACTGTCGACAGAAGATGGCTTATTTAAAGACATGTTGGAAGCGAACCTCGCACAACGTGAAACAGACAAGGGGAACTTAGATGCGTGATTTACTCCCTTATCTAAAACTCTATAAGAAACATTGGTTTGGTCTTTCGCTAGGTATGCTATTGGCATTTCTGACCTTAGCTGCATCTATTGGCTTATTAACGCTATCGGGTTGGTTTATTTCAGCCGCAGCGGTGGCAGGCTTGACGGTTGCTCGTGAGACCTTCAACTACATGTTACCAGGCGCCGGGGTACGCGGCGCTGCAATGGCTCGAACCGCAGGTCGATGGGGAGAACGTGTCGTCAGCCACAATGCGACGTTCAAGTTACTTACCGATCTACGTATCTTCTTCTTTAAGAAACTTGCACCACTGATTCCGGGTCGTGTCTCTACGATGCGTGATGCCGATCTGCTCAACCGCCTAGTGGCGGACGTAGATGCGATGGATCACGTTTACCTTCGACTTATCAGCCCTGTCGTGATTGGTATTTTTGGCATATTGAGTTTAACGGCTGTCCTGGCGTTCTTTGATTGGCATCTCGCCCTACTGCTTGGCTCGATTCTTACCGTCATGTTGTTTGTATGGCCAGTGTTGTTCTATAAACTTGGTAAAAGTAATGGCGAGAATCTCACTCATCATAAAGCGCAATTGCGAGTGGCGACTCTGGACTGGCTTCAAGGCTACAGCGAACTGAGTATCTTTGGAGCAGAAGAGCGTTATCGCAATCTCATTCTAGAGAAGCAAAAGCAGCTTTTGTCTAATCAGTTTGTGAACGCGAATTTAACGGGCATGGCTTCAGGCCTGCTTATGCTTGTGAACGGTCTTACACTGGTTGTGATGCTTTGGTTTGCTGCAGACGGCGTAGGAGGTCATGCTCCTGATCCTTGGATTGCGTTGTTTGCATTTGCAACGATGGCAAGTTTTGAAATTTTGATGCCTATCGCGGGCGCATTCCAGTATCTCGGTCAAACGTTGACTTCTGCTCGTCGTTTAAATGAAGTAATTTTGGCTGAACCTGACGTTGTCTTCCCTGAGCAGTCGAAACATAAAGACACAACGTTAGACATTGAATTCGACAACATTGACTTCACTTACCCTGACGGTCAGCAAAAGGTGCTGAAAGACTTGTCACTCTCACTACCGTTGGGCACTAAAACAGCGATTGTAGGTCAAACAGGTTCAGGTAAATCAACACTGATTCAGCTTCTTTGTCGCTACTGGGATGTTAACCAAGGTGAAGTTCGAATCGGTGGTACAAAACTGCAAGATTGGAGCGAGTCTGACCTACGAGAAGCAATGACAGTGGTCAGTCAACGCGTTGATGTACTGAATGGAACACTGCGTGACAACTTACTTATGGCCGCTCCAGAAGCAAGTGATGAGCGACTGTCTGAGATTCTTCAAAAAGTCGAACTTGGTGGCCTTCTTGAGGCTCCAGGGTTAGACGCTTGGTTAGGCGACGGTGGTCGTCAGTTATCTGGTGGAGAGAAACGCCGAATCGGTATCGCTCGCGCATTGCTACGTGATGCGCCAATCCTACTCTTGGATGAACCAACTGAAGGTCTCGATAAGCGTACGGAACAGAAAGTGATGGCGCTTTTCAATGAGCACTTTGCTAATAAGACAGTGATATTCATTACACACCGACTAATAGAGCTAGAAAGCATGGATAGCATCTGTTTGATGGAACAAGGTGAGATCATCGAACAAGGCGATCATCCAACGCTACTCGCTCAAAAAGGGCGTTACTACCAGCTATTACAGTCTCTATAACACCATTCCTACATTTAAGACAACTAAAGCCAGTAGCGCCCCCTATCGTTACTGGCTTTTCTATCTTACTCCTGTATACCTGTGTGCTTATCACCGTGAGTTAAACTGCAGGACAACAGAGTTAACTATCCATCACAAAAAATCAAATTGTAATATAGATTTATCAAAAATCTGGTGTATTCCCAAACTTTTTCTGTTCTACTTCTGAGCACTTATAT
>NZ_WXWT01000143.1:0-11462 GCF_009904725.1 Vibrio sp. V43_P6S15P86 | reverse complement strand
ACCTCGTGGTACGTAAGCGTTGCTCATTTCCTTATCTATAAAACGAGCCTTTACTGTATCGGTAAAATGGATATTCGTTATATCAATAATTCTCTGTTTCAAACGTGGATCACGGACTGGCGCCGCCACCTCAATGCGGTGATCGATATTTCTTGTCATCCAGTCAGCAGAGGAGATATAGACTTGCGGATCGCCATCGTTATGGGTAATCACCACGCGTGGGTGTTCCAAAAAGCGGTCAACAATACTGATGATCCGAATGTTGTCGCTGATTCCCTCAATGCCTGGCACTAAGGAGCACATGCCGCGAATGATCATATTTATTTTCACTCCCGCCGTACTTGCACCATATAGCTTATTGACGATGCCTTTGTCGACTAGGTTATTGACCTTGATCGTAAGGGCGGCTTTCTTTCCTAGCTTGGCATTCGCAATTTCATTATCAATTAAGCGGTAGATTTGGGTTCGAGAATTACGTGGAGATACCATGAGGTGGTTGAACTTCACTGGGCGGTATGGATTCTCAATATAACCGAAGACATTACGAACTTCGTTAGTGATTTCTTGATCTGCGGTAAGGAGAGAGAAGTCGGTATAAATTCGTGCCGTCTTCTCATGGAAGTTGCCTGTGCCGATGTGCGCGTAGCGAATAATTTCTTCACCTTCACGACGACTGATCATCAGTAGCTTTGAATGAATCTTAAGGCCAGGCGCTCCGAAGATGACGTGCACCCCTGCCTCGGTCAACACTTTTGACCATTCGATATTGGCTTCTTCATCAAAGCGAGCCTGCAGCTCCACGACCACGGTGACGTTTTTGCCGTTGTGCACGGCATCAATTAACGAGTTCATCAAGCGAGAATCTTTCGCGACACGGTAAATGTTAATCTTGATACTAAGTACTTTCGGATCAAAGGAGGCTTGGCGCACCAACTCACTAATGTGGTCAAAAGTGTGGTAGGGGTAATAGAGTAGAATATCTTTCGCTTTAATCGCATCAAAGCTGTTAGCGTAACCTTCGAAATCGGCGCACTTCATTGGCGGAAGCGGTTTATTTTCAAGGTACTCTCGCCCAACATTTGGAAACGCAATGAAGTCTTTAAAATTGTGATAGCGGCCGCCGGGGATAAGGTTATCGTAATTAGAGATATTGAGCTTGTTACAAAGAAACTCTAGCATTTGGGGCGGCATATCACGTTCGTAGACGAAGCGAACGGGCTTTGCTGTCAGTCGCTGATTGACACCTTCCGACATCTGTTCTAGCAAGCTGTATTCGATTTCGTTGCGTAAATCGTATTCGGCGTCACGCGTCATTTTCATCGCATAGCCGCTAAGCTCATCATAATCAAAAAAGCCTTTGAATAGCTCATCCAAACAGTGGCGGATAATATTATCAAGTAAGATGATGGTTTTTCGACGCTTTCCTTTCTGTTCTGGTACCATCACAAAGCGGGGAAGGTGATCGGTCGGAATTTCGATCAGAGCGTATTGGTAATGTTCTTCTTTACGTAGCTCTACGGCGATGTAAGCGTACTCGTCTTTGAGAAATTGAAGAACATCGATCTCATCTTTCATTAGCAGAGGGGTGATATGCGGCATGACCTCTCTACGGAAGTATTTCGCGATCCACTTTTGTTGCGATTCATCCAGTTGTTGTTCGTTGACCAAGAAAATGCGACGTCGCGCCATTTCTCGAATCAATTCGCTGTAAAGCTCATCAAATTGTTCGTTAAGCTTGAGTGCTTTCGACTGCATTTTGGTTAACAGTCGTTTAGGGCTATCACTGCCACCGCGCTCTTGGCTGATTAGGATTCTGCGCTTCACGTCCGCAAAGCGTACTTTGTAAAATTCATCTAAATTGTTGGAAAAGATCCCAAGAAAGCGAATACGTTCGATCAAAGGGACGGTTTTATCGGCAGCTTCTTGTAATACTCGTTCGTTGAAAGACAACCAACTCAGTTCTTTTTCTATATATAGTTTTTCTGCGCTCATAACCTTACCTAGCCAAAAGTGAAGTAATACGTACTCATCTTGGAAAAATGGATGAGTGAGAACATTATGAGATTTTCATTACAGATTTATTTCATACCACGCATTGCATAAGAGTTGTATTCTTTTCAGGTGTTTAATGTGATCTGTAATATAATTGTCATCTTAACGACATATTCTAGTACTAAGTCAAAAAAGGTAGAGATTTAAATGGCACAAGCCGAGTTTTCATTGCAGGAAAAAGATAAGAAACGACTGATAAAAGATCGTTTAGTTCGACTTGCAGTGACATCCGGTGGTGTCGGCGTACTCGCGGCGCTTATTTTGATCTTTGTCTACCTCGCCATGGTGATCATTCCGCTTTTTTCTGATGCGGAGATCAAAACCAACCAAGCCATTCGAGCTACTCATATTGAAACACCACTGTCGATTTCAGTGGATGATTACGCTCAGCTCGCGTTCGTTCTAACCCAAAGTGGTGAGATTCAATATTTGTCGATGGACGATCCTACGAAACCTGCGGTGTATAAACAGCAAATCGTCCAGGAACCCGTCGCTTTCTCTCAATCTGCTCCTGGACTAGGTTGGTATGGGTTTGTTGATGGGCAGGGTAAAGCGCACCTTTTCAAGCCTGAATTTAATGCCACGTTGAGAGAAAATACACGTCCTCCGGAAGTGATTGAACTAGACACCAGCATGGATCTGACGCTGAGTACGCCTCAAGATCCTGTGACTCAGTTTGTGTTTGCAGCTTCAACGCCGTTACCAACAATTGTTTGGCAGACACAAAGCGGTGAAGTGAAGGCTCGCTGGCAAGCGGCTTCGTCTTTGGGTACGCCTCCTACAACGATCGATTTTACGTTCTCTTCAGGCTTTGATGCACCTCAGCAAATGTTATTGACACCTGATGGTGAAACGCTTTATTTGCGCGATGGCTCTGAGTTGATCGTGTTAAAGAAAACCGCACGTAAATTTGCTGTGCGAGAGGTGGTCGATCTCACTCAAGGTGATAAGAAGCATTCCGTTCGTACGATAGACTTATTGGCTGGTGCTTACTCGCTTTTGGTGACGCACAACGATGGTCGGGTGTCGCAATGGTTTGATACGCTGCAAGAAGAGAGACGCACGTTAACGCATATTCGTGATTTTAAATTGGCATCAGAGCTTAAGTATTTGTTGCCGGATTCTCATCGCAAAGGATTTTATAGCTTTTACACCAACGGCACGTTGCAAAGCCATTATACAACCAGTGAAAAACTGGTGTTGTTTAAGCGTGCGTACAATCAAGCGCCCGCAATCGCAGCAATGTCTAACAATGAACGCTACTTAATCACTTGGCAAAATAATGAGTTAAATGTTGCGGAAGTGGACAATGCCTATCCGGAAATTTCATTGTCCTCATTATGGCAAGAAGTGTGGTACGAAGGGTATCCTGAGCCTGAATATGTGTGGCAATCGACTTCGGCGAGCGATAACTTTGAGGCTAAGTTCAGCCTAGTACCTATTGCGTTTGGGACGATAAAAGCGGCGATGTTTGCGATGCTGTTTTCAGTACCGCTCGCAGTGCTAGGTGCTATTTATACGGCGTACTTTATGTCGCCACGCATGCGTCGTGTCGTAAAACCGTCGATTGAGCTAATGGAAGCACTGCCGACGGTGATCATTGGTTTTCTCGCGGGGCTGTGGTTCGCGCCTATTGTCGAAGATCACCTGATTACGATCGTCGTTATGCTGTTTGTTTTGCCCTTGAGCACCATGATTATGGGCGGGCTATGGGCATTAATACCGCAACCTTTGCGGAATCGCCTGCCTAATGGTTGGCATGCTTTAGTGCTCATGCCTGTCATATTGGTACTGATTGGGCTTGGAGTGTGGATTTCGCCTACGATTGAGCAGACGTTCTTTGGTGGCGATATGCGCTTGTTCTTAACCGAGCATGGCATTGGTTACGATCAACGTAATGCATTGGTGGTGGGGTTAGCGATGGGGTTTGCTGTTATCCCGACGATTTTTACCATCGCCGAAGATGCCATTTTCTCTGTGCCGAAGCATTTATCGGATGGCTCTTTGGCATTAGGGGCCACGCCTTGGCAAACTTTAATCTATGTTGTCTTGCTTACCGCAAGCCCGGGTATTTTTTCTGCCATTATGATGGGGCTGGGACGCGCTGTTGGTGAAACCATGATTGTGTTAATGGCAACGGGCAATACGCCATTAATGGATTGGAATATTTTGGAAGGATTGCGCAGCCTGTCGGCGACCATCGCCGTTGAGTTGCCAGAGTCGGAAGTTGGAAGTTCGCATTATCGCCTGCTGTTCCTAGCTGCATTGATTTTGTTTGTGTTTACGTTTGCAGTAAACGCGCTTGCGGAGTGGGTTCGTCAGAGACTGAGAGACAAGTACCGTGCGTTGTAATAATGGTTTGAATAAAGAGCGAGTAATGACGTGTTAAATTGGATTCGTTCTGGCGCACCGTGGATATGGCTAACAGGCGGTGCAGTCAGCATCAGTTTGTTGTCGGTATTAGGGTTGTTACTCCTTATCGGCTGGAAAGGCCTGACTTACTTTTGGCCTGCTCCCTTGTATCAGTGGAATGTTGCAGCGCTGACCCCTGTGCAAGGCGAAGTACTACATGAAAATACTATTCTGATTGGTCAAGTGTATGAACGCAGCTTTGTACCGAAGAGTTATCTGCCTGAAAGCGCGGCGCAGCAATTAGAAGAAGATGAAGACTTTGCTACGCGACTCAGTATCAAAATCGCCAACCGAGAGTTGTATCCCGCCGATTTTATCTCCGTATTGCAAATGCAGTTGGATGAGCCCACGACGCCAAAAGAGTGGGCAGTGATCGAGCGCAGTAGTGGCGGTTACTTTTTTGGTAAGCTGGTGGCGTTTCAGGATGGAGACAACTTATACACCAACGATATTCAATCCGTCTTGAACAGAAAACTGGATGATGCAGAAACTCTGCGCCATGAGATTGACTCTTTGGTGGTCGATCAGCTTAAAGAGCTTGGTTGGAAGCTAGAGCAGTTGCGATTAGAAAAGCGCAAGCATGAATTGAATGACACGCTGACAGAAAGCTTCTTAAAGGAAAACCAGACGAAAAAAGAGCAGATAGAAAAAGCGCTTGCGACGTTAGATTTGCAACTTGATGGTTTACGACTTCAGCTCTCTGACTATGCCTTGATTGCCGAGGATATGACGGGGTCACAAGTATCGATCCCGCTCGAAGACATTTTGGACTATTGGTATCCAAACCAAATGTCATTGCCTGATAAAGTCATGCATTGGGGAAAACAGGTTTGGAAGTTTTTATCTGAAGATCCAAGAGAGTCAAACTCCGAAGGAGGCGTGTTCCCTGCGATATTTGGTACGGTTTTCTTAGTACTCATCATGTCGATCATTGTGATGCCACTTGGGGTGATCGCCGCTATCTATCTACATGAATATGCTAAGAATAACGCTCTAACCAGAGTTATTCGTATTGCAGTCATAAACCTAGCGGGTGTTCCATCGATTGTTTATGGCGTGTTTGGTTTAGGCTTCTTCGTTTATACGATAGGTGCCTCTATCGACAACGTATTCTATGCGGAGAAGCTACCGGCACCAACCTTTGGTACGCCGGGTTTGTTATGGTCTGCACTAACTCTTGCCGTGCTGACGCTTCCAGTTGTGATTGTGACGACGGAAGAAGGTTTAACTCGTATTCCGAGCTCCGTACGACATGGCTCTCTGGCACTTGGTGCAACTCAGTTCGAAACGCTATGGCGCGTGGTTTTGCCTATGGCGACGCCAGCTATTATCACAGGTTTGATCCTTGCGATTGCGCGTGCAGCTGGCGAAGTAGCGCCACTGATGCTGGTGGGGGTCGTGAAATTGGCATCCAGTTTACCGGTTGACGGACAATTCCCTTATGTGCATTTGGATAGAAAGTTCATGCATTTAGGTTTTCACATTTACGATGTTGGCTTTCAAACCTCCAACATCGAAGCGGCGCGACCATTAGTTTATGCTACCTCTTTCTTACTCGTGACAGTGATTGTCGGGCTAAACTTAACAGCAATCAGTATTCGCAATAATTTACGAGAAAAATACAGAACGTTAGGACAAGATTAAGTATGTTTAATTTTGATAGTACATTAGGTTATGAGCCACCATTGGATGTTCATAATTTAACGGATGAACAAACAGCCATCTCAATCGAGAACCTTAATCTGTTCTATGGTCAAACTCAGGCGCTGCATGATATTTCGATGCGAATTCCCAAAGGGCGAGTCACCGCTTTTATCGGTCCTTCAGGGTGTGGAAAGTCGACGTTATTACGTTGCATCAATCGCATGAACGACTTAGTGGAAGGGTGTCGAGTCACAGGTAAAGTGCGTCTCCATGGCAAGAATGTTTATCATCCTAATGTCGATGTTGCGACACTTCGACGCCGAGTGGGGATGGTGTTTCAAAGACCCAATCCATTTCCTAAGTCTATTTATGAAAACGTAGTTTATGGCTTACGCTTACAAGGTGTAAAAAACAGCCGCAGTTTAGATGACGCAGTGGAGCGATCCTTGCGCTCAGCGGCGTTGTGGGATGAGGTAAAAGACCGCTTGCATGAGAACGCATTTGGCTTATCTGGTGGTCAGCAACAGCGCTTGGTCATTGCGCGGGCGGTGGCGATTGAGCCGGAAGTCCTGTTATTGGACGAGCCAACATCAGCGTTGGATCCAATCTCAACTTTAACTATTGAAGAGCTTATCAATGAGCTGAAGACTCAATATACTGTCGTTATCGTTACCCATAACATGCAACAAGCGGCGAGAGTGAGTGATCATACTGCATTCATTCATATGGGTAAGTTAATTGAATACTCTGACGCGGACTCGATCTTCACCTCGCCAATGAAGAAGCAGACCGAAGATTACATTACGGGTCGCTACGGTTAAGTCGCGACTCTATACGGAATAAGGAACATCATGCACTTTGGACGTCATATTTCAGGACAATTTAACGTAGAGCTAGAATCGATTCGTACTCATGTATTAACCATGGGGGGCTTGGTAGAACAGCAGCTTTCGTATGCTATTCAAGCCTTGCATAAAGAAGACATCGAACTGGCGCGTAAGGTTGTGCGTGACGATCATAAAGTGAATGCGATGGAAGTCTCGATCGATGACGCTTGTACACGCATTATTGCTAAGCGTCAGCCAACGGCAAAAGACTTGCGCTTAATCATGGCTATCATCAAAACGATCACTGATTTAGAACGCATCGGTGATGTGGCGACACGCATTGCTTACGTTGCCATCGAAAGCCCATCATCAAAAGAACGACAATTCCAAGTGTCGTTAGAGCCTCTCTGCCGTCAGGCAATTAATATGCTGCATCAGGTTTTAGATGCGTTTGCCCGCATGGATGTAGAAGCGGCAGCAGAGGTGCATAAACAAGATGACAAACTAGACGCCGAGTATGAAGCGGTGATTCGTCAGTTGATGACTTACATGATGGAAGATCCAAAAAATATCCCTAACATTCTGCAAGTGATGTGGTCGGCACGCGCGATTGAACGCGTGGGGGACCGCTGCCAGAACATCTGTGAATACATTATTTACTTCGTGAAAGGGAAAGATGTACGCCATCTAGGTGATCAAAGTCTTGATGACGTACTGAAGTAACTGACTTCAATAAATAGACCAGCTTTTAGGCTGGTCTATTTATTAGAGAGAAGGAAAGCACGTCAATATTTATCAGGAACGAAGGTCTGATCATCAATGGGCGCTCTGACGTAACCTTCTTTATTGAGTTCAGGTAATTCGATGGGTGAGTACTCAAGTGCTTTGTAGTCAATCTGGCTTAGTAAATGACTGATACAGTTCAAGCGCGCTTTCTTTTTGTCATCAGAAGGGACGACCCACCAAGGGCAGTTTTTCGTGTCTGTATAGGCAAACATCTTATCTTTTGCTTCCGAATACTCCGCCCAGCGATGACGTGACTCTAAATCCATTGGGCTGAATTTCCAACGTTTGATCGGCGTATTAATTCGACCTAGAAAACGTTTTTCCTGCTCTTCGTCTGAAACCGAAAACCAATACTTAATCAGAATAATCCCAGAGCGTTGCAACATTCTCTCGAATTCAGGGCAAGAGCGTAAAAACTCCTCGTATTCGTCTGGAGTACAGAACCCCATGACTTTTTCGACACCTGCTCGGTTATACCAACTTCGGTCAAATAAAACGATTTCACCAGCAGATGGTAAATGAGCGACGTAACGTTGGAAGTACCATTGCGTTTTTTCTTTTTCTGTCGGTGCAGGCAGAGCCACTACGCGACAAACACGCGGGTTTAGCTTTTCTGTAATTCGCTTTATCACCCCGCCTTTGCCCGCAGCATCACGGCCTTCAAACAGAACCACCACTTTTAAACCTTTGTGTTTGACCCACTCTTGAAGTTTTACGAGCTCAACTTGAAGGTTTTTCAGCTCCTTTTCGTATTCCTTTTTCTTCAATTTAGACATACACATTTCCTCACTCCTTGATAAACAATATGTTAGCACTCAAAAGCTATGCGCGTGAGGTTACGGTGGTCTATTTGAGAGCTGCTACGACATCGGTAATGGCTTGTGTACTTGTGATGGGGATTAAAAAATCATCGACATCGGATGCGCCCATTTTGCTTTGTTCAGCAACAAAGGTCATTTGGCTAGGGCGTGTGGTTTTGCCTGACAGATGGATTTCAGGAATTTGAGTGTCTTCTACTAACGCACGTACGTTACTCGCATTAACGCCAGCCCCCGCCATGATTGCTATGCGCCCTTGGGCTTGCTTAACCAAAGCTCTAAGCACATCGATCCCTTGTGGTGCTGAAGGCGCAAGACCGGAGGTTAAAATACGTTCACAACCTAAGCTGATCACTTCTTCCAAAGTTTTTTCAGCGTCACGACACTGGTCAAAGGCACGATGGAAGGTCACGCCTAAGCCAAGCGCTTGAGCAAATTCACACAGCGCAGCCGCGTAAGGCATATGAATATCACCGTCTTGAGTGAGCACGCCGAACACGACACCGCTCAAGCCTGATTGGTGAGCCGCTTCAATATCCCAACGCATCATTTCGATCTCTTCTTCATTGTAGAAGAAGTCACCTTGGCGTGGGCGGATCATGGCATAAACTGGAACACTCGAAAGCTTAGCCGCTTGCTGCATAAAACCATAACTGGGTGTTAGTCCGCCTAAAGCCAAAGAGGAGCAAAGTTCAATCCGAGTGGCGCCGCCAGCAATGGCGTAGTGCAGAGATTCAATATTATCGATACAGACTTCTAGGTGAGTAACCATGTTCATTCATCCTGCTAACGTTACAAATAGGTGTTGTGGCTAAGATATTAACAGGGCCAGTAAGCAGAATCTGTATGGAGGGGATGATAAATAGAGGTAAAGTTTACGCTAAAGCGTTACCTCATTTTGGCGGTTTATCTGAAGGAAAAAGAAAGCCCAGAGCAGAGGCTCTGGGCTTTGATAGGACTTTACTTAGACTGATTGGCGTTTGCGGTTTTCCGCATTAGCTTATTGCTTTATATACATCCAACCATCACACCCGTTGAGCTAGGGTGAAGGTCTATTATTTTTTGCCTAGGTCAGCTGCGTGCTCAGATAGGAACGCTGCAACACCTTTTGGAGATGCGTCCATACCTGCTTTACCTTCTTCCCATTGTGCAGGACATACTTCGCCGTGCTTCTGGTGGAAGTTAAGAGCGTCAACCATGCGTAGCATTTCGTCGATGTTACGGCCTAGTGGTAGGTCGTTAACTACTTGGTGACGTACAACGCCTTCTTCGTCGATTAGGAAAGAACCACGGAAAGCAACGCCTGCTTCTGGGTGCTCAACGTCGTAAGCTTTACAGATTTCGTGCTTAACGTCAGCAACTAGTGGGTACTTAACTTGACCGATACCGCCATCTTCGATAGCAGTGTTACGCCATGCGTTGTGAGAGAACTGAGAATCGATAGAAACACCGATTACTTCAACACCTTTAGCTTGGAAATCAGCTAGACGGTTGTCGAATGCGATTAGCTCAGATGGGCAAACGAAAGTGAAATCTAGTGGGTAGAAGAATACTACTGCTTTCTTACCTTTAGTGAACTCTGCAAAGTTGAAGTTTTCAACGATTTCACCGTTACCTAGAACAGCTGCTGCAGTAAAATCAGGGGCTTGACGACCTACTAGTACCATTTTTTTGCTCCTAAAAAGTATGGTTAGTTCCAAACCGAATTCAGTTGTGTCGGTTTGGTCCGTGTTTGTACGAGACAAACTATAGTACAGATTGTAGTATTGAAAAAAGCGAAATAAATAGATTGAGTTAATCGAAAAAAACGATAATAGCAAAACTCTTAACTCGATCACTGGAACGGCGGTAGATACAAATACAATTATGAATAAATGGCCCAGTTTGAAGCAGTTGCACTACTTAGTCACACTGCATGAAACAAGACATTTTAGTGACGCTGCAGAGCGTTGTTTTGTCAGTCAGTCGACTTTAAGTAAAGGTATTCAAAACTTAGAGGAATTGATTGGTTGTCCATTATATGAAAAGAAAGACAAGAAAAGTCCACTGGTTTTTACCCAAACGGGAGAAATGGTAGTAAAGCAGGGGCGAGAGCTGTTAGCAAAAGGGCAAGATTTGGTCGAGCTTGGACGTATGTGCCAAGGCGACGATATGCAAGGCCAGCTAAAAGTGGGATGTATACCAACAATTGCTCCGTTTTTACTGTGTGATTTGGTGCAAGAGGTTAACTACCGTTTCCCACAACTGAATCTTTTATTAAGAGAAGACACGACAACAAACTTACTTCAAGCGCTTAGACACGGTGAGTTGGATGTACTCATTTTAGCGTTGCCAGTCGAAATTGACGGTATGGAAAGCCGAGTGGTGGGTAAGGATCCGTTTCGAATGGTTATTAGTGCGAATCAAGCCCAATCGGTGCCTGTGCCGATTCGTTACGCAGATTTACCTGACGAATCCGTCTTTTTATTAGAGAAAGAGCATTGCTTAACGGAACACGCGGTATCAGCGTGTAAATTAACAGATAAAGAAAAAATTAATCCGTTTACAGCAACCAGCCTTCATACTTTGGTGCAAATGGTTGCGAATGGTTTGGGAACAACGTTCATTCCTCAAATGGCTATCGACCACGGCCTGCTGCATAACCAGAATTTAGTCGTGATCGATCCCCCAGGAAAGCAAGCCTATCGCGAAATTGGCTTAGTTTGGCGTCCGAGTTCATCAAGAACTAAAACATTTAATCAGCTTGCAGAAGTCGTTTCCGAACTGCTTTAGCTATTAGTATTAGCCTCTACATCTCCATTATTTATCTAAAAGCGCACTGAAAATAGTGCGCTTTCTAGTATTTTATTCTGTTGGTGAACTTTGACTTGTAAAATTTCACAGCTCTTCTTTGATGAAGCTTTCATAAAATAGTGAAATTTCA
>NZ_WXWT01000433.1:0-11495 GCF_009904725.1 Vibrio sp. V43_P6S15P86 | reverse complement strand
GTTGATATATCTGTCGGGATGACGGATAAGCAAAGGGAGAATTGCAATGGCTCTTTATGATCCAAGTCTTGAGAAAGACAACTGTGGATTTGGCTTGATCGCGCATATGGAAGGCGAACAAAGCCACAAGCTGGTTCGTACAGCAATTTCTGCACTTGACCGAATGACCCACCGTGGTGGTATTGCCGCCGATGGTAAAACCGGTGATGGTTGTGGTCTTCTATTACAAAAGCCCGATTCCTATTTACGTCTTATTGCCGAAGAAAATGGTTTCAACCTTGGCAAGCAATACGCCGTAGGGATGATTTTCTTCAACCAAGATCCGGTCAAAGCTCAACTCGCTAAAGACATCGTCAACAGAGAACTTGCGCAAGAGACGCTAACAGTGGCCGGTTGGCGTGAAGTTCCAACCAATTCAGAAGTGCTCGGTCCAATTGCGGCTAACTCGCTTCCAAATATTCAGCAAGTCTTTATCTCTGCACCGGCTGGTTGGCGAGAGCGTGACATTGAACGTCGTCTCTACATCGCACGCCGTCGCATCGAGAAACAAATCACCGAAGATCCTGATTTCTACATCTGTAGCTTGTCGACTCAAGTTTTGGTGTACAAAGGCCTGTGCATGCCTGCGGACTTGCCTCGCTTCTACCTTGATCTTGCTGATCTACGCATGGAATCCGCTATCTGTCTGTTCCACCAGCGTTTTTCTACCAATACTCAACCGCGTTGGCCATTGGCTCAGCCATTCCGCTACCTTGCTCATAATGGTGAGATCAATACCATTGAAGGTAATCGACAATGGGCACGAGCTCGTGCTTACAAGTTCTCGTCACCACTGCTGCCCGATCTTCAAACTGCAGCACCATTTGTGAACGAGACGGGTTCAGACTCCTCCAGCTTAGATAATATGCTGGATCTCTTCTTAGCTGGTGGCATGGATATCTTCCGCGCCATGCGTATGCTTGTGCCGCCTGCATGGCAAAACCATCCAGATATGGATCCGGATTTGCGTGCGTTTTACGATTTCAACTCCAAACACATGGAACCATGGGATGGTCCAGCAGGTATCGTACTGTCCGATGGTCGTTATGCTGCTTGTAACCTAGACCGAAACGGTCTACGTCCTGCGCGTTATGTAATTACCAAAGACAAGTTGATCACTCTGGCATCAGAGGTAGGGATTTGGAATTACGCCCCAGATGAAGTTGCCAAAAAAGGTCGTGTAGGTCCGGGGGAATTGCTCGTCATCGACACTCGTAAAGGTAAGCTTTGGCAGTCTAGCGAGATCGATAATGACCTGAAATCTCGTCACCCTTATCGCGAATGGATGGAGAACAACGTTCGCAAACTAACACCGTTCTCTCAATTGCCTGAAGATCAAGTAGGTGAGCGCAGCTTTGATGAAGACTTGCTTAAGACTTATCAAAAGCAGTTTGCCATGAGCAATGAAGAAGTCGATCAAGTATTGCGTGTCCTCGGTGATATGGGGCAAGAAGCCGTAGGTTCGATGGGTGATGACACCCCGATGGCGGTTCTCTCTTCGAAAGAGCGCTTGGTGACTGATTACTTCCGTCAGAAGTTTGCTCAGGTCACCAACCCACCAATCGATCCGCTGCGTGAGAAACACGTCATGTCGCTGGCGACCAGCATCGGCCAGGAGATGAACGTCTTCTGTGAAACCGATGGCCACGCGCATCGTGTAACCTTTGATTCTCCAGTACTGCTCTATTCAGACATGCAGCAACTGCTCGAGCTTGGTGACGATCATTACCATAATACCATTCTCGATATCAACTACGACCCACAGCAAAAAGATCTTAAACAAGCCATTGATGATCTGTGTGAGCAAGCAGAGCAAGTCGTTCGTGAAGGCACGGTTTTAGTGGTTCTTTCGGACAGAGCCTTGGTCAAAGGTAAGTTACCAATTCCGGCAGCAATGGCAGTCGGCGCCGTTCAAACTCGTCTGATTGACGCGAACTTACGTTGCGATGCCAACATTGTTGTCGAAACCGCAACAGCTCGTGACCCACACCAATTTGCTGTCTTGCTTGGCTTTGGTGCCACTGCGGTTTACCCATACCTTGCTTATGAAGCGTTAGGTAAACTGATTGATGATAAAGCACTAGAGAAAGACTACCGCGATGTGATGCAAAACTACCAATACGGCATCAACAAAGGCCTGTACAAGATCATGTCGAAAATGGGGATCTCAACCATCGCCTCTTACCGCTGCTCACAACTGTTTGAAGCAGTTGGCTTGAGCCAAGATGTGGTCGATCTGTGTTTTAAAGGCGTCACAACTCGAATTGAAGGCGCGAATTTTGACGACTTCCAGCAAGATCTTACAAACTTATCTCGTAAAGCATGGGCGAAACGCAAATCGATTGATCATGGCGGCTTGTTAAAGTACGTCCATGGAGGTGAATATCATGCTTACAACCCGGATGTCGTCGGCACGCTGCAACAGGCCGTTAAATCTGGCGAAAGTAACGACTATCAGAGCTTTGCTAAGCAGGTAAACCAACGCCCTGTTGCCATGCTGCGTGACTTAATGTCGCTGAAAAAATCAGACACCCCACTACCACTTGAGCAAATCGAGCCAAGCACAGAGCTATTCAAGCGTTTTGACTCGGCGGCGATGTCCATTGGCGCACTTAGCCCAGAAGCGCATGAAGCACTTGCAACGGCGATGAACCGTCTTGGTGGTTACTCTAACTCGGGTGAAGGCGGTGAAGATCCTCGCCGTTTCGGTACTGAGCGTAACTCACGTATCAAACAGATTGCTTCTGGCCGATTTGGTGTAACGCCGCATTACCTAACTAATGCGGATGTACTGCAAATCAAGGTGGCACAAGGTGCGAAACCGGGTGAAGGTGGACAGCTACCAGGACACAAAGTCACCGCTGAAATCGCAAAACTGCGTTATTCGGTACAAGGCGTGACTCTGATCTCCCCTCCTCCGCACCACGATATCTATTCGATTGAAGATTTGGCCCAGCTGATCTTTGACCTTAAACAAGTCAACCCAAATGCGCTGGTTTCGGTAAAACTCGTCTCCGAGCCAGGTGTCGGCACCATCGCAACGGGCGTAGCCAAGGCTTACGCTGATCTTATTACCATTTCGGGTTACGACGGTGGTACCGCAGCAAGCCCATTAACTTCGGTAAAATACGCTGGTAGCCCTTGGGAGTTGGGGTTGGCAGAAACACAACAAGCACTGGTTGCTAATGGTCTGCGTCATAAGATCCGCCTACAGGTAGACGGTGGTCTAAAGACTGGTTTAGACGTAGTTAAAGCCGCAATTTTAGGTGCAGAAAGCTTCGGTTTTGGTACTGCGCCAATGGTCGCTATGGGTTGTAAGTTCCTACGAATTTGTCACCTCAACAACTGTGCAACTGGGGTTGCGACTCAAGACGAGACACTGCGTAAAGAATACTTCAAAGGTCTACCAGAAATGGTGATGAATTACTTCATCGGCCTGGCAGACGAAGTGCGCGGATTACTCGCCGAACTTGGCGTTGAAAAGCTGACGGACTTGATTGGTCGTACCGATTTACTTGAGGCGGTAGAGGGATTTACAGCGAAACAGACCAAGCTGGATCTATCCAATATTCTAGAAGCTCCAGTATCACCTGAGGGTCATCCGCTATTTTGGACAGAGCCAAACAAACCGTTTGATAAAGCTGAGCTCAACCAAAAGATCGTTGATGATGCCATGCATGCAGTAGAAAACAGCCAATCGGCAAGTTTCTTCTACAATGTCATCAACACTGATCGTTCTGTGGGTGCACGCTTATCTGGCGAAATAGCGAAGCGCTATGGCAACCAAGGATTGGCGGCTTCCCCTATCAAAATCTATCTTGACGGCACTGCCGGCCAGTCGTTTGGCGTTTGGAATGCGGGTGGCGTAGAGCTTTACCTCACAGGTGATGCGAATGACTACGTAGGGAAAGGCATGGCAGGCGGCAAGATCGCCATTAAACCTCACTTAGGTACAGCGTTCAAGTGTCATGAAGCCACCATTATTGGTAACACGTGTTTGTACGGCGCAACGGGCGGTAAACTGTTCGCGGCAGGTAAAGCGGGTGAGCGTTTTGGGGTACGTAACTCAGGTACGATTGCCGTCATTGAAGGTGCGGGAGATAACGCTTGTGAGTACATGACAGGCGGTATTGTTGCCATTCTAGGTGCAACAGGCGTGAACTTTGGTGCAGGTATGACCGGAGGCTTTGCCTATGTTCTGGATGAAAACCAAAGCTTTGAAGGTCGAGTCAATACTGAATCTGTCGAAGCCATTTCATTGTCCGATCTATACATCCACCAAGAGCATTTGCGCGGCCTGATTGCGGAACACCTTGAAGAAACAGGGTCGAGCCACGCAGAAAATATTTTGGCGAACTTTGATGAATGGATTCCAAAGTTCTATTTGGTGAAACCACAAGCGGCAGATCTTCGCACGCTACTTGGTCACCAGAGCCGCAGTGCCGCTGAGCTGCGCGTTCAAGCCCAGTAATCATGGAGGATGTTTGAATCATGAGTCAGAACGTTTATCAATTTATCGATGTTCAACGCGTAGATCCTGCGAAGAAGCCTATCAAAGTTCGTAAGATCGAGTTCGTTGAAATCTATGAACCGTTTACCAAACAACAAGCGACTGCGCAGGCGGATCGCTGCTTAGATTGCGGTAACCCATACTGTGAATGGAAGTGCCCAGTACACAACTACATCCCTCAATGGCTAAAACTGGCAAATGAGGGACGTATTCTTGAAGCGGTTGAACTATCGCATCAAACCAATAGCCTACCGGAGGTATGTGGGCGCGTTTGTCCTCAAGACCGTCTATGTGAAGGTTCATGCACGCTTAATGATGACTTTGGTGCCGTCACCATCGGTAATATAGAAAAGTACATTACCGACAAAGCCTTTGAAATGGGCTGGAAGCCAGATATGTCCAAGGTGGAGTGGACCGATAAAAAGGTCGCAATCATTGGAGCTGGCCCAGCAGGCTTGGCAGCCGCTGATATCCTAGTGCGCAATGGCGTTAAGCCAGTCGTGTTTGACCGCTACCCAGAAATCGGCGGACTACTGACTTTCGGTATCCCTTCCTTCAAGCTTGAAAAAGGGGTAATGGAAAATCGTCGCCGTGTGTTCACTGAAATGGGCGTCGAGTTCCGCATGAACGTGGAAGTCGGTAAAGATGTACAAATGCAAGATCTAATCGATGAGTACGATGCCATTTTCTTAGGCGTTGGCACCTATAAATACATGCGTGCAGGACTAGAAAATGAGGATGCGCCGGGTGTGTATGACGCGCTGCCATTTTTAATTTCGAATACCTACAAAGTCATGGAGCTTGAGAACAACCAACCTTTTATCGACATGGCAGGAAAGAAAGTGGTCGTGCTTGGTGGTGGCGATACCGCAATGGACTGTGTACGAACCTCTATTCGCCAAGGAGCCTCCAATGTGATTTGTGCTTATCGTCGTGACGAAGCCAACATGCCAGGTTCACGTCGAGAAGTAAAAAACGCTAAAGAGGAAGGCGTGAAGTTTATGTTTAACCTGCAACCACTCGGTGTGGAGGTCGACGCTTCAGGTAACGTATCGGGCGTTAAAGTGGTAAAAACTGCTTTAGGTGAGCCCGATGATGCAGGTCGTCGCAGACCAGAACCAGTGGAAGGCAGTGAACATGTATTGCCTGCGGATGCCGTGATCATGGCATTTGGTTTCCAGCCACACAAAATGGACTGGTTAGAACCGTATGGTGTCGATTTAGACCAATGGGGACGTATCAAGGCACCTGTTGAGCAAGCGTTCATGTATCAAACCAGCAATGCGAAAATCTTCGCTGGCGGTGATGCGGTCCGTGGCTCAGACCTCGTCGTAACCGCCATTGATGAAGGGCGAAAAGCGGCAGAAGGCATTCTTGATTACCTAGAAGTCTAATCACAGCTAACCTCACAAAAAGGATCCTATTATTGGATCCTTTTTCTTTTGTATCCATATAATTAGAAGCAAAACTATAAGAGTAAATACAATGAAAAAAGCCGCTCTCCTTTCCATCACTTTACTCAGCCTTGCAGCCTGCAGCCAAGGAGTCACCAGTATGCCAGATCGTTCTCAATCACCTTGTGGTGACAAACCAAATTGCGTTTCAACTCAAGACTCAAGAGACAAGTTTCAATTAGCACCTTTTTTGCTCACTGAATCCGCAACGTTAGATGCCATTGAGCAAGCCGCGCTTCAACTTCCTGGCGCCAAAACCGCGGTAAAAGAGGGCGATTACCTTCGGATAGAATGCACATCTAAAATCATGCGCTTCGTGGATGACCTCGAATTAAAAGTAGCAGGAGACAAACTGATTGTTCGCTCGGAATCTCGTGTGGGCTACTCTGACTTTGGCGTAAACAGAAAGCGCGCCGATCAATTACGAGAAAAGCTCACTCAAGCTAAGCTCATCAAATAGAAAACTGCCAACGGGGAGTGCTATACTCTCGGCCAACTAAAATATTTACCTAAAGAGAGTGTTATGAAAGTTGGTATCATCGGTGCGATGGAACAAGAAGTGACCATCCTGAAGCAAGCAATTACAAACTGCAAAACTGTAAATAAAGCAGGTTGTACGTTTTTCTCTGGTCAAATCAACGATGTTGAAGTCGTCGTACTACAATCGGGCATCGGTAAAGTTGCAGCGGCAGTGGGCACGACAATCCTTCTTGATGAATACCAACCAGACGTTGTGATTAACACAGGGTCTGCTGGCGGTTTCGATTCAAGCTTAAACCTTGGCGATGTTGTTATCTCTACAGAAGTTCGTCATCACGATGCGGACGTAACCGCTTTTGGTTATGAAATTGGCCAAATGGCTGGCCAGCCTGCTGCATTCAAAGCAGATGAAAAGCTAATGGATTTAGCAGAAAAGGCACTAGCGCAAATGGAAAACACTCATGCAGTTCGCGGCCTGATCTGTACTGGCGATGCGTTTGTTTGCACCGCTGAACGCCAAGAATTTATTCGTAAGCACTTCCCATCCGTTATCGCGGTAGAAATGGAAGCATCTGCTATCGCTCAAACTTGTCACCAATTCAACACGCCGTTTGTTGTTGTGCGCGCAATCTCTGATGTCGCTGATAAAGAGTCACCAATGAGCTTTGATGAGTTCCTACCGCTAGCAGCAAAAAGCTCTTCTGAAATGGTATTCAAAATGCTGGAACTCATTAAGTAAACGACTCATTCATGGAAGAAGTTTTTCAGTCATTTTATGCCAACGGTGCGCTCCTTATTATGTGGGGCGCACTGCTCTTTCACCTTCTTTTACCAATCCCCCGTTCATCGCATCCCATCACTTTATGGCGAAAGTTAGCTGAGCAGCTCGCCAACAAAGTAAACAATAATCATAGTTACACACAGAGCCTGACCTCCGGCAGTCTTGCATTGGGCTTGATGCTATTGCCTTGCTTGCTCTTGCTGATTGCCGTGGAGCCATTCGTTTGGCAAGTGCCTTTATACGAACTAGTGCTATTGATCATTGCTTTGGACTGGCGCAACAGTGAAACCTTAACAAAACAACTCGTCACAAGTATGTCGAGAGAAGACAAAGCCCAGTGCCGACAATTACTGAGACCATATCTTAATCGCGATACTGACAGTCTCTCGATCATCGGCATAGGTAAAGCAAGCTCAGAAACTGTGATTATGGGATACTGCCGCAACGTAATCGGTGTGTTATTTTGGTACGCACTCGCAGGTGGTATTGGTGCGTTAATGTATCGACTAACTACAGAGTTAGCTCGAGTTTGGTCCCCTAGCCGACGCCAATATTTGCCCTTTGGTAAACCTGCCGTTCAGCTGGTTGCCGCTCTGGATATTATTCCACTTCGTCTCTTTGCCATGCTTTTAGCTGTAGGAAAGAACGTAAGCAATGTGCTTTCTGGTGTACAGCAACAAGCTAACTCTTGGCCACTACCCGGGCCTGCCTGGGTGTTGTGTACCATCGGGCACAAACTACAACTCTCTTTATGCGGCCCTGCTATCTATCAAGGTATACGTGCGGAACGCGCAAAAATCGGTGGACGAATTGCCCCATCGGCTATTCACCTTTCACAAATACATACGCTGCTCGTTTGGCGAGTCTTCGTTTGGGTAGCTATCCAAAGTCTGCTTTTAGGAATGATTTATCAAGGATTATGATGAATAAACTATGCTTCGCATTAACGCTGTTTGTTTCGACAGCGACCTTCGCTCAACCCGCTCAACGCATTATAAGTTTAGCTCCACATGCCACTGAAATTGCCTTTGCGGCAGGGCTAGGAGACAAGCTTGTTGCTGTCAGCGAAATGAGTGATTATCCAGAGCAGGCAAAGCAGCTGGAAAGAGTCTCTAATTACCAAGGAATTAAATTAGAGCGCATTATTGCTCTTCAACCGGATTTAGTCATTGCTTGGCCGGCAGGAAACCCGGCAAAAGAGCTGGAAAAAATTAAACAGTTCGGCATTCCTATCTATTATTCCACTACAGGTTCACTGGAAGATATCGCCAATAATATCGAGCAGCTAAGCCAATACAGCGAAACCCCGCAAATAGGACAAAAGGCCGCTGAAGATTTTAGAACGCAACTGAATACACTAAAAGAGAAGTACAACACGCACGAGAAAGTTCGTTACTTTTATCAGTTGAGTGAAAAGCCTATCATCACTGTCGCCGGGAAGAACTGGCCAAGTGAAGTCTTTACTTTTTGCGGTGGTGAAAACATTTTCGCAGCATCCAGCGCGCCTTATCCTCAAGTTAGCATCGAGCAAGTCATTACTCGCCAGCCAGAGGTTATTTTTACTTCTCGTCACGCAATGAGTAATGATGGTATGTGGGCAGAGTGGAGCAATGAGCTTCCCGCACTTAGAAATAAACACATCTGGTCTCTAAACTCAGATTGGATTAACCGCCCAACCCCACGCACACTAAATGCGATCACAGAAGTGTGTGAGCACTTTAAAAGCGTTCGTCAAAAACGCTAACGATTTCGTGGCAAATACCGTACAATTTCCGCCCATTTTTTCTCACACTATATAAAGGTACTAAGTAACATGGACTCCATGCTGCTTTATATGATCGATTTGTTCGGTACCGCTGTTTTCGCTATCTCTGGCGTGTTACTGGCGGGCCGTTTAAAAATGGATCCATTCGGCGTTATCGTTCTCGGCAGTGTGACTGCTATTGGTGGCGGAACAATCCGAGACATGGCGCTAGGTGCCACTCCTGTATTTTGGATAACAGATACTACGTACTTATGGGTGATATTTGTTACGTGTCTACTAACCATGCTTGTTATTCGAAGACCCAAGCGACTCTCATGGTGGGTATTACCCGTTTGTGATGCCATCGGTCTCGCTGTATTTGTGGGAATTGGAGTAGAGAAGGCACTCGCCTACAATGCATCTGGAATGGTCGCTGTGATAATGGGGGTTATTACTGGCTGTGGAGGTGGCATTATACGAGACGTGCTGGCTCGCGAAGTTCCTATGGTATTAAGAAGTGAAGTCTACGCTACGGCATGTATTATTGGCGGCATCTTCCATACGATGGCGGTAAACATGGGTTATGACCACTCAACGGCTTTACTCGCTGGTGTAATCTCAACGCTCATTATACGTCTCGGTGCTATTCGTTGGCATCTATCTCTGCCAACTTTCGCAATTAACCGTTAAACAAAAACAGCATCACTCATCATCGAGTCGACCAAGTGTCGGCTCCTCTCATTTATACTCATTTGATTCGCCAATTCTTGTACAATTCGCTAAATTATTTCAACCATTCCTAACTTTCATTAATCATTATGTTGCTTGAAGGTATTGAGACGTTACTTGTCCTCAGTAAAGAAAAAACCATGAGCCGCACGGGCAGCCAACTCTATATTAGTCAATCTGCGGTGAGTAAGCGCATTTCGAATCTAGAGAAGAAGTTAGGAAAAAAATTGATTGAGCCAAGTGGTCGGCATATAAAGCTGACCTCCGATGGCCTTGCGCTCATCAACACGATCGAGCCAACGTTCAATGAGTTAAGAGGTCAGATCTATGATCAGCAAGAAATAGAAGATACTTCTTTGATCAAGATAGACTGCTCTGAAACCTTAGTGGCGGGGTACCTCAGCATGATCATGGCAGAACACTTTGCCCATGATCAGTACATACGAATATCGACCAATCATACGCCACGCATTATTGAGAATGTGAAATCAGGCAAAGCAACATTGGGATTTTGCGCTGGCTATCTACCACCTCATCATGGATTAATGAGCCTTCACCTCGCCGATGAACCTTTCTCAATTGTCAGTCGACATTCACTTTCACAACTACCTAAAGCTATTTTGACCAATGACCTAACTAACCCTGCCAACACATATCAACAAGCTATTTTATCAAAACACGGAATCGAACCTTTGATGGAAATGGATTCGTATACTGCGGCAGCACAACTGGCTTTGGGAGGTATGGCTCCCGCTTTAATCCCTAAATCTATCCTAACGACACTTAATATCACACCTAAGTTCTGCTATGACTTTGAAGAGCTAGGACAGTTAATTCGACCAATACATATCTGCTTGCGCCACAGCACATATCGCAGCGAACGAGTTAAAGCACTGACAAAATCCATTGCTGATGTTGTTGCCAAAGAAGTTTCGTTGCCATGAGCATCGACATCACAATAACTAGAGGACGAATCCATTTTTGCCCTTTAATTACAACGACCTTCGCCCCTAACTGAGCACCAAGAAAACCGCCAACAGCCATGGTTAAACCGAGCTTCCACACTGGCAACCCAGCTAAGATAAAAAAGAGTAGTGCCGCAATATTTGACGTGAAATTGAGGATTTTGGTTCTAGCAGTGGCTTCGACCAAAGAAAAGTGACCTAGTGCAACAAAACAAACAGTAAAAATAGATCCAGTCCCAGGGCCAAAAAAGCCATCATAGAAACCGATCCCACCACCAATGCATAGCGCAAACATCGCTTCAGATAACTTTGGTTCTCCATCGATTTTTCGTGTACTTGGCGCGAGTAAAAAATAGAGAGAAATGGCAATCAAAAGAACAGGAATCAAACTGGTGAGTACGCTAGCATCGATAAACTGCACAGCCTCGGCACCGATCGCTGCACCGATAAAAGTGCAAAGTATCGCGAAACGCATTTCCTTTAGGCTGACAATACCATTACGCACGAAATACCAGCTAGCAGAGAAACTGCCAAACGAACTTTGTAACTTGTTGGTTGCTAGAGCTTGAGTCGGACTCAACCCCGCTGCCAAAAGCGCAGGGAGCGTAATGAGCCCTCCCCCACCAGCCATCGCATCAATAAAGCCTGCGGCAGTCGCAACAAAAAATAGAGCCAACAAAATCTCAACCGTGATTTCCACTACACATCCTTTTTATTTAAAGAGGCATCAAAGAGGAAAAACGGTAGCACTTATTCACAAAACCACCAATGGAAAGTCAAGACACCAATCTAT
>NZ_WXWT01000323.1:0-31060 GCF_009904725.1 Vibrio sp. V43_P6S15P86 | reverse complement strand
GAATAGCAAAGGCCTGTTGCAAATGCTCACCACCAAGTTGACGACAGTATCTCAGCGTGAGTGGGGCGCCATCATTTTTGACCAGCGTGAGCGAGTTAATGCAGTTCACCAAATCCGCTTGTTGCTGTTTTTCTAGTTGCAGCTCAAACTGCAAGGTTTCACGATATAAAGCGTCATTGACTTGAGACTTAAGATGGCGACGTAAGTCGCGAAAAGAGTGCAGTAAGGTTTCGCTTCGGCCCAGACAGCTTTGTACCAGAGGCCAGTCTTTTTCTTGGAAAATGAGTTGCTGCTCATCGAGCCATCTGAGCAGCAGGAGTAGGTTCACGTTGCCGTGATAATTGTTCTGTAATGATAAACACGCTTCTTTCACTTCTCGCACACCATAAAATTGCAGACTGAACTGCCAAAGGTGTTCTAGGGTGAGTGTGTATTCAGCGTGTTGATTACTCATTGATTAAACTCTAGCTCCATCTGCTCCAGTTCTTCCTGAGCAGACATCCATTCCATTTCAATTTCTTCGAGCTCTGCCTTACTAGAAGCTTGAAGAGCCAGCACTTGGTTAAGTTTAGCTTTATTTTCGGCTTCATACAGTGAGTTATCTGCCAATTGTTCTTCAGCTTCGGCCAGTGCAGCACCTAACTTATCCATTTTATTTTCTAATTGTGTCAGCGTTTTGCGAATTGGCGCCGTCTGCTTACGAAATTCTGCATCGCGACGTTTCTGCTCTTTTTTCGCTGCCGCGCTGTTGGCGCTATCTTTGGCTGGCTGTGCAGCTTGTGCTTCTTTGCGTTCCGCTCTTTGTTGCTCAGTTAACCATTTGTAGTAGTCGTTTAAGTCACCATCGAACGGCGCAACTTGACGATCATGCACCAAGTACAAGTCATCGGTTGTAGCACGCAGTAAGTAGCGATCGTGCGAAACAATCACCATTGCACCTTCGAACGTTTGCAGTGCCATCGTCAATGCCTGACGCATGTCCAAATCCAAGTGGTTGGTTGGTTCATCAAGTAGCAACAGGTTTGGCTTTTGCCACACAATTAAGGCCAGCACTAAACGGGCTTTTTCACCACCCGAAAACGGCGCGACTTTCTCCAGTGCTTTGTCGCCTTGGAAGCCAAAGCTGCCCAGGTAATCACGTAGCTGTTGTTCGGTTTGATCCGGCGCGATCTGCATCATGTGTTGCAGCGGCGTTTCCTCTGGGTGCAGCGTTTCTAATTGATGCTGAGCAAAGTAACCTATTTTTACGCCTTGTGAGTAAGTCAGATCGCCACCTTGCGCGTTAAGCTCACCAGAGAGTAATTTGATTAAGGTCGATTTACCCGCGCCATTACGGCCGAGCAGACCAATGCGACTGCCAGGAACCAAGTTCAAGCGGATCTTCTCTAAGATCAAGTTGTCACCGTAGCCTGCCGAGACTTCATCCATCATCATGATTGGGTTTGGCAGCGCCGCGGGCTCACGGAATTGGAAGCTAAATGGGTTATCGAATTGAGCGGGTAACACTTTCTCCATGCGCTCCAAAGCTTTAATACGGCTTTGAGCCTGGCGTGCTTTAGAGGCTTTATAACGGAAGCGGTCGATGTAGCTTTGCATGTGCGACATCTGTTTCTGTTGCTTCTCGAACATCGCTTGCTGCAGCATCATTTTTTGCGCTCGTTGGTTTTCGAACGACGAATAGTTACCCGTGTATTCGTTCAATTGTTGGTTTTCGATGTGGATAATACGGCCAACAATTGGGTCAAGGAAGTCACGGTCGTGCGAGATCAGGATCAGTGTGCCTGGGTAGTTTTGTAGCCAACGTTCAAGCCACATCACTGCGTCTAAGTCCAAGTGGTTGGTTGGCTCATCGAGTAGCAATAAGTCAGAACGGCACAATAGCGCCTGGGCTAGGTTAAGGCGCATACGCCAACCACCTGAGAATTGAGTCAAACTCCAACTCATTTGCTCTTGGCTGAAACCTAAACCGTCGAGCAATTCTGCAGCGCGAGCGCGAATGCTATAACCGCCGATGGTTTCAATTTTACCGTGGATCTCCGCAACCAAGGTGCCGTTGTCTTGTGCTTCCGCTTCAGCCAACTGCGTTTCGAGCGCTCGGTATTCGCGATCACCATCAATGACGTATTCCAGTGCGGTGCGCTCTAGCGCTGGCGTTTCCTGTGCGACCCAGGCCAGTTCCCAATGTTGAGGTTGGCTAAATGAGCCAGCATCAATCGACAGTTCATCTTTCAGCAATGCAAATAGCGTTGATTTACCGCAGCCGTTTTTGCCCACAAGACCGACTTTATCGCCAGGATGGATAGTCGCTGAAGCTTGGTCTAAAAGAGGTTTACCGCCACGCAGTAACTGAATATCAGAGAAGGTAATCATAAAGTTTTCATTCACTTTGCGCAGTGCGCGTTGCTTGGTTACATAGCGAAGTGGTTTCAATCGTTTTTAAAGCCACTTGGGTATATATCTAGCGGTGAATAGTAGGGGTATTGGCCGGAAAAGTCGATTGATTCGCTTTAATTGCATTATGCTGTACAAAAAAGTATAACAATTTGATAACGGATAAAAATAACCACAAGGACGACCATTTGGCTGTTGCACCGTCTATTCTCCCAAAAGTTCTGGTCATTTATGCTCATCCAGAGCCACATAACTCGATTGCCAATCAAGTGATGATAAAAAAAGCTCAGTCGCTTGATCACGTCACTGTGCACGATCTTTACGGTGTTTACCCCGATTTCTTTATTGATGTGAATTACGAACATGAGTTGTTGCTCGCTCACGATGTGATTGTATTTCACCACCCACTTTATATGTATTCATGTCCAGCCCTATTAAAAGAGTGGCTAGACCGAGTGTTAGGTAAAGGCTTTGCGTTTGGCGGAGGTGCGGCGCTAGAAGGAAAATACTGGCGCAGTGTGATTACAACGGGGGGGAAAGAAGAGGCCTTTAGCGCGAAGGGGTACAACAAATATCCATTACAGCAAATCTTACAACCGTTTGAACTGACGGCCGCCTTGTGTCAAATGCACTGGATTGAACCTTTGGTGTTGTATTGGTCGCGTAATGTCTCGGATATTGAGCGGTATGAGCACGCCGAATTGTATCGTCGGTGGTTGAACAACCCACTTGAAAACTGGCAAGCAACAGACCAAGGAGGTCAGTATGGCGATAACCAGTGAGTTTCTTCAAAGTAGTGTGGTCTTTCTTTCGGCTGCGGTTATTGCGGTGCCGATTGCTCAGCGCCTTGGGCTTGGCTCGGTTTTAGGTTATTTACTCGCTGGTGTGTTGATTGGCCCATGGGGGCTTGGCTTAATTAGCGACGTTGATGCCATTTTGCATTTTGCCGAGCTTGGGGTTGTGTTGTTACTGTTTTTGATAGGGCTGGAATTAAACCCTAAAAAATTGTGGCAGATGCGAGGGCCGATTTTAGGTTTAGGCGGTGCGCAGGTTGTGGTCACGACCGCCGTGATTGGTAGTGTCGTCAGTATGTTTGGCGTAAGCATGCAAGTGAGTTTGGTGATCGGGATGGGGTTGGCGCTGTCCTCGACGGCGATTGCGCTTAAAGTCATTGAAGAGCAAGGGCTTAATGGTACCGAAACGGGGCAATCTGGTTTTGCGGTGCTGCTCTTTCAAGATATTGCAGTGATCCCGATGCTGGCGATGTTGCCCTTGCTAGCAGGCGGGCATAGTGGTGGAAGTTGGTTGGATGTCTTCACTATTTTAGGCAGTGTGGTAGCACTGTTGATTGGAGGTCACTTTTTACTACGTCCGCTATTTCGTTTTGTCGTGATGAGCGGTGTTCGTGAGCTCTTTACCGTTGCTGCACTTTTAGTCGTGCTTGGCATTTCGGTCGTGATGCAAAAGCTCGGCCTTTCGATGGCATTGGGGACTTTTTTAGCAGGCGTTTTGCTGGCAGAGAGTGAGTATCGCCATGAGCTGGAAATCGCGATCGAGCCATTTAAAGGTCTGTTGTTGGGGTTATTCTTTATTGCGGTGGGCATGGCGGTAAACTTGGGGTTATTGGCATTACACCCGTTAGAGATTCTCGGTGCGGTGGTGGCTTTGGTCGTGGTTAAGGGTTTGGTTTTGTATGCATTGGCGAGAGCTGCCCGTGTCGGAGCCAAAGCGAGAAGCCGTATGGCTGCAATTTTGAGCCAAGGCGGTGAGTTTGCCTTTGTCATATTTACCGCGGCGAGCCAAGAGGGCATTTTGTCCAAAGAGCAAGTGGCGTTTCTGTTGGTGGTGGTCAGTCTATCCATGGTGACGACTCCTCTTTTGCTGATGGGACAAAAGAAGTGGTTTGCTCATACCCTGAATCAAGAAGAAGAGGGCATGACCACGAAAGTCGTGGATCGCCGACCACGCGTTATCATTGCAGGCTTTGGACGTTTCGGTCAGATCGTCGGACGTTTAATGTATGCCAATAAAATCAAAGTGACAGTATTAGAAAGTGATGCCAGCCAAATCCACCTATTACGTAAGTATGGTTACAAAGTGTTTTATGGCGATGCTACACAAATTGACCTATTGAGGGCTGCTGGCGCTGATAAAGCGGAAGCATTGGTTATTTGTACTGATTCACCTGATGAGGTGATGGCCATCGTGGACATTTGTCGCGTGCACTTCCCGAAACTTAAGTTGTTAGCCCGAGCAAGAAGCCGTGTCGAGGCTTACCAGTTAATGAGCCACGGTGTTGAGAATTACTCTCGTGAAACATTTTTAGGGGCATTGGATCTCGGTCGTCAAGCGCTCGTAGAACTTGGTATGCACCCTTATCAAGCAAAGCGGGCAGAAGCACATTTTCGTAAGTTAGATAATGCTATGCTTAAGGACTTATTGCCTCAGCACAATGAAGATAAGAAATTGGCTCAGAGAGCGAAAGAAGCACGCAAAGAGCTAGAAGAAATTTTTGGTCGTGAGATGGAGAGCGACCATCAGTCACCTAATCATTGGAAGTAGTACTTGAGCCAAGACTCAAGCTAAGGAAATAGCGTGAAAATCAAGAAACGTTTTATTGCCGGCGCTAGCTGCCCAAATTGCAGCCAGCAAGATACCCTGCGCTGGTGGATTGAAAATAACATCGAATTAGTTGAGTGTGTCGAGTGTGAGTTTACAGAGCAGCGCAAACCACAATCTGTAGAGAAAAATAAACACTCAGATCAGGAAATGATCGGAATTTTTAAGCCGGAATAATTGAACTTCGATAATTGATCCCCATAATACACCCAGATATCTCAGTACTTAACCCCATTCAGGTTAAGTCAATTAATCTCCCTGGAGTTAGTATGAAAATTGAAAAGAACGTTGTTGCAAGCCTTGCATACAAAGTAATGATGGAAGACGGTGTCGTTGTTGATCAATCAACAGCAGAAGCACCCCTAGATTACCTTCACGGTCACAACAACCTAATCACAGGTCTTGAAAAAGAACTTGAAGGTAAAGTGGCTGGCGACAAGTTCTCAGTAACGGTAGCTCCTGAAGAAGCTTACGGCGAGCACAACGATGCGCTAGTACAACGCGTTCCTGCGAACGTGTTCCAAGGCGTTGAGCAAATCGAAGTGGGCATGCGCTTCCTAGCTGACACTGACCAAGGTCCAATCCCTGTTGAAGTAACAGAAGTTGACGGCAACGAAGTGGTTGTTGACGGTAACCATATGTTAGCTGGTCAAACACTAACTTTCGAAGTAGAAGTTATGTCTACACGTGAAGCAACAGCAGAAGAGATCGAACACGGTCACATCCACCAAGGTGGTGGCTGTTGTGGTGGTCACGATCATGACCACGATCACGAAGAAGAAGGCGGCTGCTGTGGCGGCGGTAGCTGTGGTTCTCACTAATCATAAGCGCCTTCACTAGATAATCTTATCTAGCAAAGCTTTGAAAAGCGCAAGTTGAGTTTTCAACTTGCGCTTTTTGTTTATCTAAGGTGTAGTGCCAACCATACAAGGAATAACAGTTGGACAAAGTGATGACGAAACCTTTCTCGATTGCCATTCATGGCGGTGCAGGCACCATCTTGCGTGAACAGATGAGCGATGAGCTGCAACAATCCATCTTGGCGGATTTAGAAGCTGCGGTAAAAGCGGGACATCAAATTCTAGAAACGGGCGGTGAAGCCTTAGATGCAGTCGTAGCGGCAGTGAAAGTATTGGAAGACTCTCCTAACTTTAATGCGGGTAAAGGCTCAGTGCTGACCAACAACGAAATGGTTGAAATGGACGCTTCTGTGATGGATGGGCGAAACCTTGCAGCAGGTGCGGTCGCTGGGGTTCGTCATATCAGAAACCCAATTGAGCTCGCTCGTGACGTGATGCGAAACAGCAATCATGTGTTGTTGGTGGGTGAGGGCGCAGAGAAGTTTGCTTTTGAGCAAGGCCATGAGTATACCGAGCAAGATTACTTCTTTACTGATCGCCGTTATGAGCAGTTACTGTCTATGCGTGAGAAAGGACTGTTTGCTTTGTCGGAATCTCGTTACCCAGATGACCGTAAGCACGGTACGGTTGGTGCGGTGGCATTGGACCAACAAGGCAACTTAGCCGCTGCCACCAGTACGGGTGGCGTGACGAATAAGAAATACAACCGAGTCGGAGATTCTGCTCTGATTGGTTGTGGTACGGTGGCCGAAAATGGCGTTGTGGCAGTTTCCACTACGGGTGTCGGTGAGTTCTTTATTCGTAAACGTGTTGCGGAAGACGTTGCAGCACGTATGCGTTACTTACAAGAAGATATTCATACGGCTTGTGAACACATTATCCAAGGTGATCTCAAACAGATGGGCGGAGAGGGCGGTTTGATTGCCATTGATGCTAAAGGTGAGATGCACTTTGCGATGAACAGTTCTGGCATGTACCGAGCAGGCATTAATACGCAAGGCGAGCTGAGCGTTAAAATCTACGCCGACGAATAGCTTCCTCTTGAGTACCTTCTTAAGTAATTAATACAACAAAGCCCAGAACATGTTCTGGGCTTTATGCTATTTGAGCCTGCATTTTAATAATGCGGTGGTGGGGTTTCTTCTGACGGATCGGCTAAATTCGACGAGTCCATATTTTTTACTTTACCTACCACATATTTCATCTGATCGAGCATCTTGGTAATTTGCAGTTGTTGCTGCGATAAAGCGCCGTTCAGATCTTCAATAGTCTGTTCTTGGAACGCAAGCTGACATTCTAAGTCATTAATGCGTGCTTCCAATTGCTGAATGATTTTTTCTGTCATGATCCGTTCTCTAACTGCCAAGCTTGGGCAATACCTGCTGAAGTAGCAGTAATTACGCGTTGTTTTGAATCAAAGGCTGCATCATACACGACCGCACGGGGAGGGCGAGTGTCTTTTTTGGGCTCCACTTCAAATCCGCCAATCCGTTTTCCGGTTTGAGTATCCCATATTGAAACGCGGCCAGAAGGCGTTCCTGTCACTAACTGAGTTCCGTCGTCAGAAAATCGCGCAGTAGAAAAGATCAATTGACGCGACCAACTGCTCAACTGTGTGACTTCTTGTCCAGTTTTTAAATCCCAAATTACCGCTTGATTTCCGCCATCGGATGTCATTGCTAACTTGCCATCTCGTTGCAGGGCAACACGAACAACCCGTTGTTCATGTTCGAAGGTCCGCAGCACTTGTCCGGTTTCGGTGTCCCACAAATACGCTTTGTAGTCATTACCACCAGTCAGTGCGAAGCGGCCATTAGGAGAAATGGCGACGGAATTGACTTTTTCACGATGCGCAAGGAACTCCAAGCGACGTCCGGTGACTAAGTTGACGTAAATTGCTTTACCGTTGGATAACCCGAGCAGAACTTGCTCACCGTTACTGGTGATATCAACGTCGCGAATGAGCGCATCAGAAATAGACCAAAGGCCTTCGGATTGCGTCCAGCCTAAGTCCCAAACTGCGAAGTTCATTTGGCTCGCTGTGACTGCATAGCGACCATTGTCTGAGATACGAATATGGGATACCACGTTGGCATCGGCATCGAGCTCACCCAGGTTGGCTAGTTGTTCATTTTGCTCTAGGTCCCACAACATCAAATGGTGTTGCTGAGAATAGAGCAGAGCAAATCGTCCATCTCTGCTAAGTGCGAAGCTCGTCGCACCCTGAGGCTCTATCGGCCAACGGTGCACTTCACGCTCGGCGAAAAAGCAACCATTTAACGTGGTGATGACAATTAAATATAGGAATAAATGAGAAATTCTTTGCATCACATCTAATAATCCGGTTTGTGTCTTAAGACATATAGCTAGTATATTGGTATAACGATTGTCTTCACTAGTCTCATAGAAGATTTGTGCACAACAACCAATGGCAAAGCCATTATTGGGAGAATTTAATGAAATCAGTTTTAAAAGTGTCGCTACTTGCTGCAACAGTTATGCTAGCGGTAGGTTGTCAGAAAGAAGAAACTAAAACAGAAGCCGCACCTCAAGCAGAACAAGTTCAAGCAGAAACCGGTAAAGCGGTTCACTTTAAAACCGACGACGATAAAGCGGCATACGCAATCGGTGTTTCATTTGCTAACTACCTAAGCACAAGCATCGACAAGCCAAGCGAAATCGGCATTAATCTTAACAAAGACTTGGTGCTAAAAGGTATCGAAGACGTCTTCAAAGGCAATGCTGAGTTGAATGAAGAAGAAACACGTGCAGCACTAGAATCTCTAGATAAGCGTGTTGCTGAAAAGATGCAAGCACAAGCGGCTGAGAAAGCAGCTGAAGCAAAAAAAGCTGGCGATGATTTCCGTGCTGAGTTCGAGAAGCAAGAAGGCGTAGTGAAGACAGATACAGGTCTTCTATACCAAGTTATTACTCCTGCTGAAGGTGAGAAGCCAAAAGACACTGATACGGTTCAAGTACACTACAAAGGTACGCTAATCGATGGTACGCAATTTGATAGCTCTTACGATCGTGGTGAACCTGCAACATTCCCACTTAACCGTGTAATCCCAGGTTGGACAGAAGGTGTTCAGCTAATGCCTGTGGGTTCTAAATTCAAATTCGTTATCCCGCCAGAGCTAGCATACGGTGATCAAGACACACCAAGCATTCCTGCTAACTCAACGCTAGTATTTGAAGTTGAGCTGCTAAAAGTCGAGAACGACAACGCAGAGCAATAACAATAAGCCGCGATAAGTTATTGAAAAAGGTCCGTTTAACGGTCCTTTTTTGTTCTAGGTCACTAGTTGGTGAGTTTGCTAGGTTGATTTTCAAATTTTCTGATAAACTTACACCAATTTGTTGATTTTTCGCTCGAAGGCTTATGACAACTACAGAAACAATAAACGCGGAGATGTTGCTCGAAATGGAATCCGTTAACGTGATGCCGTTTACCGAGCACGACAAAATCATTTTAAGATCTTATGAGGCGGTCGTTGATGGTATCGCCAGCCTGATAGGTCCCTTTTGTGAAATCGTTCTTCACTCGCTAGAAGACTTAAATACCTCTGCAATTAAAATCGCTAACGGTGAAAACACGGGTCGCCAAGTCGGCTCACCGATCACTGACTTAGCGCTTAAAATGCTAAAAGATATCGAAGGCTCGGAGCGCAACTTCTCACGTTCGTACTTTACCCGTGCAAAAGGCGGCGTGTTGATGAAGTCGATCACTGTCGCCATTCGTAATGGTGAAAATCGCGTGATTGGTTTGTTGTGTATCAACGTCAACTTGGATGCGCCTTTCTCGCAAGTCCTTCAATCTTTCATGCCAACGCAAGAAGCAAAAGAAGCGGCTTCCTCGGTTAACTTTGCTAGTGACGTAGAAGAGCTGGTGGACCAAACTGTTGAACGCACCATCGAAGAGATCAATGCGGATAAATCCGTATCGAACAACACCAAGAATCGCCAAATCGTGATGGAATTGTACGACAAAGGCATCTTCGATATTAAAGATGCCATCAACCGCGTTGCAGATCGTCTTAACATTTCAAAACACACCGTCTACTTATACATTCGTCAACGTAAAACCGAGGACGATGAAAAGTGAGTAAACTGACTTACACGTTGGTGGTGAATGGTCCTGTTTACGGTAGCCAGTCAGCACGCAGTGCTTATCAGTTCGCCAAGGCGGTGATTGAGCAAGGCCATCAGTTAGTTAGCGTGTTCTTTTATCAAGAGGGCGTGACCAATGGTACTGCTTTGAGTGTGCCTGCCAACGACGAATTTGATCTCAATAAGGCATGGCAATCTTTGGCAAAAGAGCATGGTGTTCGTCTAGAAACTTGTGTTGCTGCGGCTTTGCGTCGCGGGATCGTAAGTGAAGAAGAAGCGAATCAACATGGTTTGCTCCAGAGCAATCTAGCGGAAAGTTTTGAGCAAGCCGGCTTAGGTAGCTTAGCCGAAGCGATGTTAACCCAAGACAGAGTGGTACAGTTTTGAGTCAGCTAACTTATCTATTTCGTAACGCACCGCATGGCAGTGCGGCTGGTCGTGAAGGTGTGGATGCACTTTTAGCTGCATCGGCTTACTGTGAAGATATCAGCGTCATTTTCATGGGAGATGGGGTTTACCAGCTTCTACTAGGACAAGAACCGAGTAAGATCTTGAGCAAAGATTATGCGCCGATGCTGAAGCTTTTCGATTTATACGATATCGAACAAGTCTTTGTGTGCTCAGAGTCATTAGCTCAGCGAGGTTTGGCTCAAGCGGATTTAGTCATTGAAGCTCAAGCGTTAAGCTCAGAGCAGCTCAAAGATAAGTTGCAACACGCTGGCAAGCTACTGTCGTTCTGAGGAAGTTATGCTACATATTATAAAAACGGTCTCCGCTCTAGAAGACGCCATGCCCTTATGCAGTACACAGGATGACATCTTACTTATAGAAGATGCCGTGTACGCTGCTAACTCGCAGCATAAAGCGTTCTCCCACCTAAAAAACCGCAGTGTATTTGTGCTAGAGAGCGATATTCACGCTCGCGGTATTGCGAATCGTATCAGTCCATCACTGACGATCGTGAATTACTCAGGCTTCGTTGAGCTCACAGTTAAACAGGATAAATCGCTTACTTGGGATTGAACGTGATTTACTGTCGCTAAAGCTTTACGGATGAATTGTCCTAATTGAACAAAAAAGATCCGTATATTTCTTGACACACCTCTCACTGCTGCATAGAATTTTGCGTCCCTAACTGCATTGGTAGTTGGGGATAGATTTTTCACAAAGCTTACTTTCAAGTAAATCAGGAGCTAGTTAATGGCAACTATTAACCAGTTGGTACGTAAGCCTCGTGCAAAGCAAGTTGTTAAAAGCAACGTGCCTGCACTAGAAGCGTGCCCACAAAAACGTGGTGTATGTACTCGTGTTTACACTACTACACCTAAAAAACCTAACTCAGCACTTCGTAAAGTTTGTCGTGTACGTCTGACAAACGGCTTCGAAGTTACATCGTACATCGGCGGTGAAGGTCACAACCTTCAAGAGCACAGTGTTGTACTAATCCGTGGCGGTCGTGTAAAAGACCTTCCGGGTGTACGTTACCACACTGTTCGCGGTGCACTTGACTGTGCTGGCGTTAACGACCGTAAACAAGGTCGTTCTAAGTACGGTGTGAAGCGTCCTAAGTCTTAATGGATTCCGTTAAGTAAGGCCAAACACTAAATTATTTTTAATTTTTTGAAAAAACTGAAAAGTTTTGGATAAAACCTGAAGAAGACAACGGAGATAAATCCATGCCACGTCGTCGCGTCATTGGTCAGCGTAAGATCCTTCCAGATCCAAAATTCAAATCTGAATTGCTGGCAAAATTCGTTAACATCCTAATGGTTGACGGTAAAAAATCTACTGCAGAGAAAATCGTTTACACTGCACTAGATGCTATGGCTGAAAAGTCTGGTAAAGACCACTTAGCTATTTTTGAAGAAGCTCTTGAAAACGTACGCCCTGCGGTAGAGGTTAAATCTCGCCGTGTTGGTGGTTCAACTTACCAAGTACCTGTAGAAGTACGTCCGGTTCGCCGTAACGCACTTGCTATGCGTTGGTTGGTTGAAGCTGCGCGCAAGCGTGGTGAAAAATCTATGGCTCAACGCCTAGCAGCTGAAATGCTAGACGCGTCTGAGAACAAAGGTACTGCGGTTAAGAAACGTGAAGACGTTCACCGCATGGCTGACGCAAACAAAGCGTTCGCTCATTACCGCTGGTAATACCTTCTGTGCTGCGAGGTTCTCTCGCAGCACTTTTCTATACTCTAAGGTACACCTTAGTAAGAGGATACAATCGTGGCTCGTAAAACTCCTATTGAGCGCTACCGTAATATCGGTATCTGTGCTCACGTAGATGCAGGAAAAACAACCACAACTGAGCGTATTCTGTTCTACACTGGCCTTTCTCACAAAATCGGCGAAGTTCACGATGGTGCAGCAACCATGGACTGGATGGAGCAGGAGCAGGAACGTGGTATCACTATCACATCCGCTGCGACTACTACATTCTGGCGTGGTATGGAAGCACAGTTCCCTGAGCATCGCGTAAACATCATTGATACCCCTGGACACGTTGACTTTACTATCGAAGTAGAGCGTTCTCTTCGTGTACTTGATGGTGCTGTGGTTGTGTTCTGTGGCTCATCTGGTGTTGAACCTCAGTCTGAAACTGTATGGCGTCAAGCAGACAAATACCACGTTCCACGTTTGGTATTTGTAAACAAGATGGACCGTGCGGGCGCAGACTTCCTACGCGTTGTGGACCAAATTAAAAATCGTCTTGGTGCGAACCCTGTTCCAATCCAACTGAACGTTGGTGCAGAAGATGAGTTCAGAGGTGTCATCGACCTTATCAAGATGAAGATGATCAACTGGAATGAAGCCGATCAAGGCACTTCGTTTACTTACGAAGACATCCCAGCTGACATGATCGAACTTGCTGAAGAGTGGCGCAACCATATGGTTGAATCCGCTGCTGAAGCTAGCGAAGAGCTGATGGACAAGTACCTTGAAGAAGGTGAATTGACTGAAGCTGAGCTCAAACAAGCTCTACGTACTCGTACACTAAACAACGAAATCGTACTGGCCACTTGTGGTAGTGCGTTTAAGAACAAAGGTGTTCAAGCGGTACTAGATGCTGTGATCGAGTTCTTGCCATCGCCAGTTGACGTACCTGCAATTAAAGGTGTTGACGAAAGAGAAAATGAAGTTGAGCGTCACGCTGACGACAACGAACCATTCTCTGCGCTAGCATTTAAGATCGCGACTGACCCATTCGTGGGTACGCTAACGTTCATGCGTGTTTACTCTGGTGTTGTAAACTCCGGCGACGCTGTTTACAACTCTGTAAAAGAGAAGAAAGAGCGTTTCGGTCGTATCGTTCAGATGCATGCGAATAAGCGTGAAGAAGTGAAAGAAGTTCGCGCTGGTGATATCGCTGCTGCTATCGGTCTGAAAGACGTAACAACAGGTGACACACTGTGTGATCAGAACCACAAAGTGATTCTAGAGCGCATGGAGTTCCCTGAACCAGTTATTCAGATTGCTGTAGAACCTCGTTCTAAGGCAGACCAAGAGAAAATGGCTATCGCGCTAGGTAAACTGGCTGCGGAAGATCCATCATTCCGCGTGGAAACGGACGACGAATCAGGTCAGACTCTGATCTCAGGTATGGGTGAACTTCACCTAGACATTATCGTTGATCGTATGAAGCGTGAATTCAGCGTTGATTGTAACGTTGGTAAACCTCAGGTTGCTTACCGTGAAACCATTCGTGGTAAAGCGGAAGTTGAAGGTAAGTTTGTTCGTCAATCAGGTGGTCGTGGTCAATACGGTCATGTGTGGGTCAAACTTGAGCCTTCTGAACCTGGCGAAGGTTTCGTATTCGTAGACGAAATCGTGGGTGGTGTGATTCCTAAGGAATACATCAGTTCGGTATCGAAAGGTATCGAGGAACAAATGAATAGTGGTGTTCTAGCGGGTTACCCTGTACTAGATATTAAAGCTACACTATTTGATGGTTCTTACCACGATGTAGACTCAAGCGAGATGGCGTTTAAGATCGCTGGCTCGATGGCATTCAAGAAAGGTGCACTAGAAGCACAACCTGTGATTCTAGAACCAATGATGAATGTCGAAGTAACCACTCCGGAAGATTGGATGGGTGACGTTGTTGGTGACCTAAACCGTCGTCGCGGTATCATTGAAGGCATGGACGAAGGTGTGGCTGGTCTTAAGATCATCCGTGCTCAAGTACCACTATCTGAAATGTTCGGTTACGCAACTGATCTACGTTCTGCAACTCAAGGCCGTGCGTCTTACTCTATGGAGTTTCACGAGTACGCTGAAGTGCCGAAAAACTTCGCAGATAAAATTATTGCAGAGCGTGGTTACTAATTGACGATTGAACTACAAAAAGTTTACGACTTTTTGCGAGATCAGGGCGTCCAAATATTGCGCTAACGGGCGTTGGCGCATAAAATAACAATTTCTGGCGCGTCGTCGATCAATAATGATCACGACGAATCATAACTAGGAAGGAACACGATCGTGTCTAAAGAAAAATTTGAACGTACGAAACCGCACGTTAACGTTGGTACTATCGGCCACGTTGACCACGGTAAAACAACTCTAACTGCAGCTATCTGTACTACTCTTGCTAAAGTTTACGGCGGTGTAGCTAAAGACTTCGCATCTATCGATAACGCTCCAGAAGAGCGTGAGCGCGGTATCACAATCGCAACTTCTCACGTTGAGTACGACACTCCAACTCGTCACTACGCACACGTTGACTGTCCAGGACACGCGGACTACGTTAAAAACATGATCACTGGTGCTGCACAGATGGACGGTGGTATCCTAGTTGTTGCTGCGACAGATGGCCCAATGCCACAAACTCGTGAGCACATCCTACTAGGCCGTCAGGTTGGTATCCCATACATCATCGTATTCATGAACAAATGCGACATGGTTGACGATGAAGAGCTACTAGAACTAGTAGAAATGGAAGTTCGTGAACTTCTATCTGAATACGATTTCCCAGGTGATGACCTACCAGTTATCCAAGGTTCTGCACTAGGCGCACTAAACGGCGAAGAGCAGTGGGAAGCGAAAATCGTTGAACTAGCTGAAGCTCTAGATACTTACATCCCTGAGCCAGAGCGTGCGGTAGATCAGCCATTCCTAATGCCTATCGAAGACGTATTCTCAATCCAAGGTCGTGGTACAGTAGTAACTGGTCGTATTGAGCGTGGTATCCTAACTGTAGGTGACGAAGTTGCTATCGTAGGTATCAAGGAAACAACTACTACAACATGTACTGGTGTAGAGATGTTCCGTAAGCTTCTAGACGAAGGCCGTGCAGGTGAGAACGTTGGTGCACTTCTACGTGGTACTAAGCGTGACGAAGTTGAACGTGGTCAAGTACTAGCTAAGCCTGGTTCAATCACTCCACACACTAAGTTCGAATCAGAAGTATACGTACTGTCTAAAGATGAAGGTGGTCGTCACACTCCATTCTTCAAAGGCTACCGTCCACAGTTCTACTTCCGTACAACTGACGTAACTGGTGACATCCAGCTACCAGAAGGCGTAGAAATGGTAATGCCAGGTGACAACGTACAGATGACTGTTGAGCTAATCGCACCAATCGCAATGGACGAAGGTCTACGTTTCGCGATCCGTGAAGGTGGCCGTACAGTAGGTGCTGGTGTTGTTGCTAAGATCTTCGACTAATTCATAGCGAATTAGCGATGCTTTCGGAAAATCTTGAATTAGATTTGACGAACCAGTAGCAAAAAGGGCATCATTTGATGCCCTTTTTCTGCACTCAACATTATTTTTGCTGTTTTCTTGTTCAGAAGTGGGTTGGGCGCAGAGCAAGATTAAGCAAAGATGCTTAATCTTAAGAAGAGTACGCTGATTTTTTCAGCGATATGGAGTTTGCCCTGCAACAGCGGGGTTGTTGTCGTCTATATTAAGACTTGTAACAGGTTGGTTTTATGAAAGCAAATAATGCTGAAACTCCTGATAGCTCAAACGCAGCAGATACGTTTAAGTGGTTAGCCGCTTTCGTATTGGCAGCTGCCGCTGTTGTGGGTAATTACCTGTATGGTGAAATGTCTGTAGTGGTTCGTGCTGCAGGCGTTGTTGTTCTTATTGCAGCTGCCTTAGGCGTTGCAGCAACAACGACTAAAGGTAAAGCAGCGATCAGTTTTGCAAAAGAATCGCGTATGGAAGTACGTAAAGTTGTTTGGCCTACTCGCCAAGAAACCATGCAAACAACACTGATCGTTTTAGCTGTAAGTATTGTAATGGCTCTAGTGCTATGGGGTATTGACGGAATTATGGTTCGTCTAGTAGCTCTAGCAACTGGGGTATAGAGGGTTTTTATTCATGAGTGAAGCTCCAAAAAAACGCTGGTATGTGGTTCAAGCCTTCTCTGGATTTGAAGGTCGTGTAGCTCAATCTCTGCGCGAGCATATCAAAATGCACGGCATGGAAGAGCTATTCGGTGAAGTACTGGTTCCTACTGAAGAAGTAGTAGAAATGCGCGCGGGTCAGCGTCGCAAATCTGAGCGTAAGTTCTTCCCAGGTTACGTCCTTGTTCAGATGATTATGAACGATGAATCATGGCACCTAGTACGCAGTGTGCCGCGTGTCATGGGCTTCATTGGTGGTACCTCAGACCGTCCGGCACCTATCACGGATAAAGAGGCTGACGCGATTCTTAATCGTCTTGAGAAAGCGAGTGAAGCGCCTCGTCCACGTACAATGTACGAAGCGGGTGAAGTGGTACGTGTTAACGAAGGTCCATTTGCTGACTTCAACGGTACTGTTGAAGAAGTGGATTACGAGAAGAGCCGCCTGAAAGTGTCTGTCTCGATCTTTGGTCGTGCGACACCAGTTGAGCTTGAATTTGGTCAGGTTGAAAAGCTGGACTAAGACTCTTCGTTAAAGAGTATAAAAAATCACCTTCTTAGGGTTGTATAAGGCGCGGATTATGACTATAATTTCGCGCCTTTTTACTTCAAGTGAAGTAAAAAGTTTCTTACACAAACGGGGAGCTGATCCGCGATTAGCGTTTGTACCCAAACTTAGGAATTATCATGGCTAAGAAAGTTGAAGCTTACATCAAGCTACAAGTTGCTGCTGGTATGGCTAACCCTAGTCCACCAGTAGGTCCTGCACTAGGTCAACACGGTGTGAACATCATGGAATTCTGTAAAGCGTTCAACGCAAAAACAGAATCTATTGAGAAAGGTCTACCAACTCCAGTAGTTATCACAGTATACAGCGACCGTTCTTTCACGTTCGTAACTAAGACTCCACCTGCTGCTGTTCTTCTTAAGAAAGCTGCTGGCGTTAAGTCTGGTTCAGGTCGTCCAAACACTGAAAAAGTTGGTACTGTAACTGACGCTCAAATCCAAGAAATCGCAGAAACTAAAGCTGCTGATATGACTGGTGCTGACATCGAAGCGATGAAGCGTTCTATCGCTGGTACTGCTCGTTCAATGGGCCTAGTGGTAGAGGGTTAATAAGATGGCAAAACTAACTAAGCGCATGCGCGTAATCCGCGAAAAAGTTGACGTAACTAAAGAATACGAAATCAACGAAGCTGTTGCTCTTCTTCAAGAACTAGCGACTGCGAAATTCGTTGAGTCTGTAGACGTTGCTGTTAACCTAGGCATTGATGCTCGTAAATCTGACCAGAACGTACGTGGTGCAACTGTACTACCTCACGGTACTGGCCGCGAAATCCGCGTTGCAGTGTTCACTCAAGGTGCTAACGCTGAAGCAGCTAAAGAAGCTGGCGCAGACATCGTAGGTATGGAAGATCTTGCTGAGCAAGTTAAGAAAGGCGAAATGAACTTTGACGTAGTTGTTGCTTCTCCAGATGCAATGCGCGTTGTAGGTCAACTAGGTACTATCCTAGGTCCTCGCGGTCTTATGCCAAACCCTAAAGTTGGTACTGTAACTCCTAACGTTGCTGAAGCGGTTAAAAACGCTAAAGCTGGTCAGGTTCGTTACCGTAACGACAAAAACGGCATCATCCACACTACTATCGGTAAAGCCAACTTCTCTGCTGAGCAGATCAAAGAGAACCTAGAAGCACTTCTAGTTGCTCTGAAGAAAGCTAAACCATCTTCAGCGAAAGGTACTTTCCTGAAGAAAGTAAGCATCTCTACTACTATGGGTGCTGGTGTTGCTGTTGATCAGGCTAGCCTGAACACTCAAGCATAATTTATTTGCTTAGGCGCAAAATTAGTGTATAATTTTGCGCCTAATATTTGTGGTTGGGGCTGAACTTTGGTTCTTTGAACTGTCTCCTAGTTCGAAATGAATTAAGACCCAGTCTCCGTCCAAGACCGTAGGTGTTTGTGTAAAAGCAAACTTAATTATCCTACGTAGATGGTGCCCGAACTGACAGAAAGCTCTATGTAATATAGTTAACTTTCTTCTGGGGAAGCACCTCAATAGCTCTCACTGTCGTGATGATAGTGAGTGGTGTAACGACAACCAGGAGTAAATCCAAGATGGCTTTAAACCTTCAAGACAAAAAAGCAATTGTTGCTGAAGTCAACGAAGCTGCCAGTGGTGCACTTTCTGCAGTTGTAGCTGATTCTCGTGGCGTTCAAGTTGGCGCGATGACTTCTCTACGTAAACAAGCTCGTGAAGCTGGCGTTTACATGAGAGTTGTTCGTAACACTCTTGCTCGTCGTGCGGTTGAAGGTACTGAGTACGAGTGTCTAACTGACACTTTCACTGGTCCTACACTAATCGCATTCTCTAATGAGCACCCAGGTGCTGCAGCGCGTCTTTTCAAAGACTTCGCTAAAGAGAACAAAGATTTCGAGATCAAAGCTGCTGCTTATGAAGGCGCTTTAACTGACGCTGAAGTACTAGCAACACTACCAACTTACGACGAAGCAATTGCACGCCTAATGATGTGCATGAAAGAAGCTTCGGCTGGCAAGCTGGCGCGTACTATCGCAGCTATCCGCGATCAAAAACAAGAAGCAGCGGCATAAGCCTTGCTTTTTACTGGTTGCTTAATAAACTTATTGTTGACTTAAAAGAGAATTGTTATGTCTATTACTAACGAGCAAATCCTAGACGCAGTTGCAGAAATGTCTGTAATGCAAGTTGTTGAACTAATCGAAGCAATGGAAGAGAAATTCGGTGTTTCTGCTGCTGCTGCTGTTGTAGCTGGCGGCGCTGCTGCAGGCGAAGCTGCTGCTGAGCAAACTGAATTCGACGTAATCCTAGAAGCTGCTGGCGGTAACAAAGTTGCTGTAATCAAAGCAGTACGCGGCGCAACTGGCCTAGGTCTTAAAGAAGCTAAAGCTCTAGTAGACGGCGCTCCAGCACCTCTTAAAGAAGGTGTTGAGAAAGCAGAAGCTGAAGCTCTTAAAGCTCAGCTAGAAGAAGCTGGTGCAACTGTTGCTGTTAAGTAATTATTGCATAGTTTCTTAGCCTAACGGCTAATTGGCTGGTGGTTTTTTAACCACCGGCCTTTTTGCGCTGTAGGGTATAGGCGAATTTTCCCGCTGTTTAAGCGCCTGATATCCATGCAAAAAACATTTCATTCTTACGAAATGAAATGTCACTACAGTAAACAGCTATATTAGTCACTGTCCCTTACCCCCCTTAAGTAACTAGGAGCGGGCGGACAGTTTGGGTCACTTATCAGCGAGCTGAGGAACCCCATGGTTTACTCTTATACCGAGAAAAAGCGCATCCGTAAGGACTTTGGTACTCGTCCACAAGTTTTGGACATTCCATACCTGCTATCGATCCAGATCGATTCGTTCGACAAATTTATCGAACAGGATCCTGAAGGTCAATACGGTCTTGAAGCCGCTTTCCGTTCTGTATTCCCGATTCAGAGCTACAACGGCAATTCTGAGCTGCAATACGTTAGCTACCGTCTTGGTGAGCCAGTTTTTGACGTTAAAGAATGTCAAATCCGCGGTGTAACTTACTCAAAGCCACTACGTGTAAAACTACGCCTAGTTATCTTTGATAAAGACGCGCCAGCAGGTACTGTAAAAGACATTAAAGAACAAGAAGTCTACATGGGTGAAATTCCACTCATGACAGACAATGGTACCTTCGTAATCAACGGTACCGAGAGGGTTATCGTATCCCAGCTGCACCGAAGCCCAGGCGTGTTCTTCGACAGCGATAAGGGTAAGACCCACTCTTCAGGTAAAGTTTTATACAACGCACGTGTTATTCCTTACCGTGGTTCATGGCTTGATTTCGAGTTTGATCCTAAGGATAACTTGTACGTTCGTATCGACCGCCGTCGTAAGCTACCAGCATCGATCATTCTTCGTGCACTAGGTAAGTCGACAGAAGAAATCCTAGATCTCTTCTTCGAGAAAGTGAACTTCGAAGTGAAAGACCAAACTCTATTGATGGAGTTGGTTCCAGATCGTCTACGTGGTGAAACTGCGTCATTCGACATCGAAGCGAATGGTAAAGTTTACGTTGAGCAAGGTCGTCGCGTAACAGCTCGTCATATCCGCCAACTAGAAAAAGATGGTGTTGATCACATCGAAGTACCAGTTGAGTACATCGTAGGTAAAGTTGCATCAAAAGATTACATCAATGAAGCAACTGGCGAGATCATTGTTAACGCTAACCAGGAAATCAGCCTGGAAGCACTAGCGAACCTATCTCAGGCTGGCCACAAAGCGCTAGAAGTTCTGTTTACGAACGATCTAGACCACGGTCCATTCATGTCAGAAACACTACGTATCGACAGCACGGTTGATCGTATTTCTGCATTGGTAGAAATCTACCGCATGATGCGCCCTGGTGAGCCGCCAACAAAAGAAGCTGCAGAAGCTCTATTCGAAAGCCTATTCTTCTCTGAAGAGCGTTACGATCTATCGACTGTTGGTCGTATGAAGTTCAACAGCTCTATCGGCCGTGAAGATGCTCAAGAGCAAGGCACACTTGATGAAACTGATATCATCGAAGTGATGAAGAAGCTGATCGCGATCCGTAACGGTAAGGGCGAAGTGGACGATATCGACCACCTAGGCAACCGTCGTATCCGTTCTGTAGGCGAAATGGCTGAGAACCAGTTCCGTGTAGGTCTAGTACGTGTTGAGCGTGCAGTTAAAGAGCGTCTAAGCCTAGGCGATCTTGACGCAATCATGCCTCAAGACTTGATCAACGCGAAGCCAATTTCTGCGGCAGTTAAAGAATTCTTTGGCTCTTCACAGCTTTCACAGTTCATGGACCAAAACAACCCGCTATCAGAAGTAACGCACAAGCGTCGTATTTCTGCATTGGGTCCTGGCGGTCTAACTCGTGAACGTGCTGGCTTCGAAGTACGTGACGTACACGTAACGCACTACGGTCGTCTATGTCCTATCGAAACGCCTGAAGGTCCAAACATCGGTCTGATCAACTCTCTATCTGCGTTTGCGCGTTGTAACGAGTACGGTTTCCTAGAGACACCATACCGTCGCGTTGTAGATGGCGTAGTAACAGACGAAGTAGATTACCTATCTGCAATCGAAGAAGGCCAATTCGTTATCGCTCAGGCGAACGCTAAGCTAAACGAAGATGGTACTTTTGCAGATGAGCTGATCACAGCTCGTCAGAAAGGTGAATCTGGTCTACACCCTCGTGAGCACGCTCAGTACATGGACGTTGCGACAAACCAGGTTGTATCTATCGCTGCATCGCTTATCCCGTTCCTAGAACACGATGATGCGAACCGTGCATTGATGGGTGCGAACATGCAACGTCAGGCAGTTCCGACACTGAAAGCTGACAAACCGCTTGTTGGTACTGGTATTGAACGTAACGTAGCAGTTGACTCAGGTGTAACTGCAGTTGCGAAACGTGGTGGTGTAATCCAGTCAGTAGATGCTTCTCGTATCGTTGTTAAAGTTAACGAAGAAGAGCTAGTACCAGGTGAAGCTGGTATCGATATCTACAACCTGACTAAATACACACGTTCTAACCAGAACACATGTATTAACCAGCGCCCATGTGTGATGCCAGGTGAGCCTGTATCACGCGGTGATGTGCTTGCTGATGGTCCTTCAACAGACCTTGGTGAACTTGCGCTTGGTCAAAACATGCGTATCGCGTTCATGCCTTGGAACGGTTACAACTTCGAAGACTCGATCTTAGTATCTGAGCGCGTAGTTCAAGAAGACCGCTTCACGACAATCCATATTCAAGAACTTACTTGTGTGGCGCGTGATACTAAGCTTGGTTCTGAAGAGATCACAGCTGATATTCCAAACGTAGGTGAATCTGCTCTGTCTAAACTAGACGAGTCAGGTATCGTTTACATCGGTGCTGAAGTTAAGGGTGGCGACATCCTAGTTGGTAAAGTAACACCTAAAGGTGAAACTCAGCTAACGCCTGAAGAGAAGCTACTACGTGCTATCTTCGGTGAAAAAGCATCTGATGTTAAAGATACTTCACTACGTGTACCTAACTCTGTATCAGGTACGATCATCGACGTTCAAGTCTTCACTCGCGATGGCGTAGAGAAAGACAAGCGTGCGCTTGAAATCGAACAGATGCAGCTTAAAGAAGCGAAGAAAGACCTAACTGAAGAATTCCAGATTCTTGAGGGTGGCCTTCTAAACCGTGTTAAAGCTGTATTGATTGAAGGCGGTTACTCTGAAGCGAAACTAGACACGACTGATCGTAAGAAGTGGCTAGAGCTAACGCTAGAAGATGACGCACTACAAACTCAGCTTGAGCAACTTGCTGAGCAGTGGGACGAGCTAAAAGCTGACTTCGATAAGAAGTTCGAAACTAAACGTCGTAAGATCACTCAAGGTGATGATTTAGCACCAGGCGTACTGAAGATCGTTAAGGTTTACCTAGCGGTTAAACGTCGCATTCAGCCTGGTGATAAGATGGCGGGTCGTCACGGTAACAAGGGTGTAATCTCTAAGATCAACCCTGTTGAAGACATGCCATACGATGAAAAAGGTCAGCCTGTAGACATCGTACTTAACCCACTGGGTGTACCTTCGCGTATGAACATCGGTCAGATCCTAGAAGTACACTTAGGTCTGGCAGCGAAAGGTATCGGTGACAAGATCAACCAGATGGTTAAAGAGCAGCAAGAACTAGCGAAATTCCGTGAGTTCCTACAAAAAGTTTACGACCTAGGCGACACTCGCCAGAAAGTAGACATTGCTTCTCTATCTGATGATGAAGTACGTACTCTGATCAAGAACTTGCGTGGCGGTCTACCTATCGCGACTCCTGTATTTGATGGTGCTCCAGAAGAGTCAATCAAAGCACTTCTTGAGCTAGCAGATCTACCAACATCAGGTCAGCTAACGCTATTTGATGGTCGCACAGGTGATGCGTTTGAGCGTCCTGTAACTGTTGGTTACATGTACATGCTGAAACTGAACCACCTTGTTGATGACAAGATGCACGCTCGTTCAACTGGTTCGTACAGCCTAGTAACTCAGCAGCCACTAGGTGGTAAAGCTCAGTTCGGTGGTCAGCGTTTCGGTGAGATGGAAGTATGGGCACTAGAAGCATACGGTGCTGCTTACACGCTACAAGAAATGCTAACGGTTAAGTCGGATGACGTTAACGGCCGTACTAAGATGTACAAGAACATCGTAGACGGTAACCACAGCATGGAACCTGGCATGCCAGAATCGTTCAACGTACTGTTGAAAGAGATCCGCTCGCTAGGTATCAACATCGAGCTAGAAGACGAAGAGTAATCCTTTCTCTCTTGATGAAAGTCGAGAGAATCAAAGCGATTATTTGGAAGAAGGTGCTCACTTTAGCGAGTGAGCTCCTTTTAACTCCTTACAGGAGCTGATTGTGAAAGACTTATTAAACTTTCTAAAAGCACAGCATAAGACCGAAGAATTTGATGCAATCAAAATCGGTCTATCTTCACCAGACATGATCCGTTCATGGTCTTTTGGTGAAGTTAAAAAACCTGAAACGATCAACTATCGTACGTTCAAACCTGAACGCGATGGTCTGTTCTGTGCGCGTATCTTTGGTCCAGTTAAAGACTACGAATGTCTTTGTGGTAAGTACAAGCGCCTGAAGCACCGTGGTGTTATCTGTGAGAAGTGTGGTGTAGAAGTTACACAAACTAAAGTTCGTCGTGACCGTATGGGCCACATTGAACTGGCTTCACCAGTAGCTCACATCTGGTTCCTAAAATCGCTACCGTCTCGTATCGGTCTACTGATGGATATCCCTCTACGTGATATCGAACGTGTTCTTTACTTCGAAATGTACGTAGTAACAGAACCAGGTATGACTGATCTAGAAAAAGGTCAGATGCTTACGGAAGAAGAGTATCTAGATCGTCTAGAAGAGTGGGGCGACGAGTTCACTGCTAAGATGGGTGCGGAAGCTATCAAGGACCTACTAGGTTCTATGGATATGCACGCTGAAGCAGAACAAATGCGTGAAGAGTTAGAGACAACAAACTCTGAAACTAAGCGTAAGAAAGTAACTAAGCGTCTTAAGCTGGTAGAAGCGTTCATCGCATCGGGTAACAACCCAGAGTGGATGATCCTGACTGTACTTCCAGTACTTCCGCCAGATCTACGTCCTCTAGTACCTCTAGATGGCGGTCGCTTTGCGACTTCTGATCTTAACGATCTATACCGTCGTGTGATCAACCGTAACAACCGTTTGAAGCGTCTTCTAGAGCTAGCTGCTCCGGACATCATCGTACGTAACGAAAAACGTATGCTGCAAGAGTCTGTTGATGCGCTACTAGATAACGGTCGTCGTGGTCGTGCGATCACAGGTTCTAACAAGCGTCCTCTGAAATCTCTTGCTGATATGATCAAGGGTAAACAAGGTCGTTTCCGTCAGAACCTTCTAGGTAAACGTGTAGACTACTCTGGCCGTTCTGTAATCACAGTAGGTCCATACCTTCGTCTACACCAGTGTGGTCTTCCTAAGAAGATGGCACTTGAGCTATTCAAACCATTCATCTACAGCAAGCTAGAGACTCGTGGTCTTGCGACTACAATCAAAGCTGCTAAGAAAATGGTAGAGCGTGAAGAAGCGGTCGTTTGGGATATCCTAGACGAAGTAATCCGTGAACACCCAGTACTATTGAACCGTGCACCGACACTTCACCGTCTCGGTATCCAGGCGTTCGAACCAGTACTGATCGAAGGTAAAGCGATTCAGCTACACCCACTTGTTTGTGCGGCGTACAATGCGGACTTCGATGGTGACCAAATGGCGGTTCACGTACCTCTAACTCTAGAGGCACAGCTTGAAGCTCGTACTCTGATGATGTCGACAAACAACATTCTGTCGCCAGCGTCAGGTGATCCGATCATCGTACCTTCTCAGGACGTTGTATTGGGTCTGTACTACATGACTCGTGAAAAGATCAACGTGAAAGGTGAAGGCATGTACCTTTCTGGCCCAGAAGAGGCTGAGAAAGCATACCGCACTAAACAAGCTGAGCTTCACGCACGCGTTAAAGTACGTATTACAGAAACTGTTGTAGACGAAGATGGCAACAGCACTACAGAAACCAAGATGGTAGACACCACTGTTGGTCGTGCAATGCTATGGCAAATCGTGCCAGCTGGTCTACCGTACAGCATCGTTAACCAAAAGCTAGGTAAGAAGCAAATCTCTAACCTACTTAACGAGGCGTACCGTAAACTAGGTCTGAAAGACACAGTAATCTTCGCTGACCAAATCATGTACACCGGTTTCGCATACGCGGCACTTTCTGGTGTATCTGTTGGTATCGACGATATGGTTGTACCAGCAGCTAAGTATACTGAAATCGCAGAAGCGGAAGAAGAAGTACGTGAAATCCAGGAACAGTACCAATCAGGTCTTGTTACTGCGGGCGAACGCTACAACAAAGTTATCGATATCTGGGCATCGACCAACGACCGTGTTGCGAAAGCAATGATGGAAAACCTTTCATCTGAAACGGTAGTTAACCGTGACGGTGAAGAGGAACAGCAAGAGTCATTCAACAGCATCTACATGATGGCGGACTCGGGCGCTCGTGGTTCTGCAGCACAGATTCGTCAGCTTGCGGGTATGCGTGGTCTGATGGCGCGTCCAGATGGTTCAATCATTGAAACGCCGATCACAGCGAACTTTAAAGAAGGTCTAAACGTACTTCAGTACTTTATCTCAACGCACGGTGCTCGTAAGGGTCTTGCGGATACGGCACTGAAAACAGCGAACTCGGGTTACCTAACTCGTCGTCTAGTAGACGTTGCTCAAGATGTTGTTGTAACTGAACATGACTGTGGCACTCACGAAGGTGTCGACATGATGCCTCACATCGAGGGTGGTGATGTTAAAGTTGCACTTTCTGAACTTGCTCTTGGTCGTGTTGTTGCTGAAGACGTACTAAAACCTGGCACTGAAGACGTTCTTATTCCACGTAACACCCTGATCGATGAGAAGTGGTGTCAAATCATGGAAGAGAACTCAGTAGACAGCATGAAAGTGCGCTCTGTAGTAACGTGTGATTCTGACTTCGGTTGTTGTGCACAATGTTACGGTCGTGACCTAGCACGTGGTCACCTAGTGAACCAAGGTGAAGCAGTGGGTGTTATTGCTGCTCAGTCTATCGGTGAGCCAGGTACACAGCTAACGATGCGTACGTTCCACATCGGTGGTGCGGCATCGACAGCAGCGGCAGAGAACAGTGTTCAAGTTAAGAACAACGGTTCTATCAAGCTACACAACGCTAAATCTGTATTGGCTGATGACGGTAAGATCGTTATCACTTCTCGTGCGACAGAGTTAACTATCGTTGATGAGTTTGGTCGTACTAAAGAGAAGCACAAACTGCCTTACGGTACGCTACTAAGCAAAGGCGATGGTGATACAGTTCAAGCTGGCGAAACAGTTGCAAACTGGGAAGCGCACACACTACCTATCATTACTGAGGTAGCAGGTCGCATCCAGTTCGTAGATATGATCGACGGCGTAACAGTATCTCGTCAAACTGATGACCTAACTGGTCTATCTTCAAGCGAAGTAACTGACCCAGCAGCTCGCCCTTCAGCAGGTAAAGATATGCGTCCAGCTATCAAACTTGTTGACGAGCAAGGTAACGATGTAATGATCCCTGGTACTGATATGCCAGCTCACTACTTCCTACCTGGTAAAGCGATTGTGAACATCGAAGATGGCGCAGCAGTAGGTGTTGGTGCAACACTAGCACGTATTCCTCAGAAGTCTGGCGGTAACAAAGATATCACCGGTGGTCTTCCACGAGTTGCTGACCTATTTGAAGCACGTAAGCCGAAAGAGCCTGCAATCCTTGCTGAGCACACAGGTACTGTGAGCTTTGGTAAAGAGACGAAAGGTAAACGTCGCCTAGTGATCACACGTGAAAGCGGTGAAGCTTACGAAGAGATGATTCCTAAGCATCGTCAGTTGAACGTATTCGAAGGTGAAAAAGTTGAACGTGGTGACGTGATCGCAGATGGTCCAGAGTCTCCACATGACATCCTACGTCTACGTGGCGTACACGCGGTAACGCAGTACATTGCTAACGAAGTACAGGAAGTTTACCGTCTACAAGGCGTTAAGATTAACGATAAGCACATTGAAACTATCGTTCGTCAGATGCTACGTAAGTGTACTATTACTCACTCTGGTGACTCTGAGTTCCTACCTGGTGAACAGATTGAGTACTCACAAGTTAAGATTGCTAACCGTAACCTAGAAGCTGAAGGCAAAGAGCCTGCACGTTTCGAACGTGAACTACTAGGTATTACTAAAGCATCTCTAGCGACTGAGTCGTTCATCTCTGCGGCATCGTTCCAGGAGACAACTCGCGTACTAACAGAAGCTGCGGTTTCTGGTAAGCGTGATGACCTACGTGGTCTGAAAGAGAACGTAATTGTTGGTCGTCTGATCCCAGCTGGTACTGGTTTCGCATACCACCAAGAGCGTCAAGCTAAACGTTCTGAAGCGCAAGATGGTCCTTCTGCTGAGCAAGCAACGGATAACCTAGCGGCACTTCTAAACGCTGGTTTCTCTTCTGAAGAGTAAGTCATATAACGAGTAATCGTTAAAAGCTTAAGAAAAAGGCACCTTCGGGTGCCTTTTTAGTTTTTATACTACTTTGTTCTTCCGGTGGGATTTTCGATAAAGCTAGAAACAAAAAAGACCGACGATGATCGTCAGTCTTTTCTCTCACTCTATTTCTAAATGTTTGCAAATACTAAGCCCCAGGTGGCATAGACAGGCTTTCTGCGATTTGCTGTATCAGATAGTCCTCGACTTCAAAGCGAGTCTCAAGAATTTCCCCAATGAGACACATATCAGAATCGAAATCATTTAATTCATCATCTTCAGTCACTTCTGAGTACTTATCGTTAAAGTTCAATAATGGTTCAGTCGTTAGAACAATTTGACCATAGGTTTGATTGATCTCATTAGTCACGACAAAGCCGGTTGCTTTCCAACGGTCCATAACCATGTCATAAATTTTAAAGTGGCCTTCGGAGATGTAATCAACGAGGTGCTGACAGAAATCCTGCAGTTCGGAAGGAGATGGGAGTTCAATAACATTGGTTTTCGAACAAGGTTGCAGCGCTGCAAGCTTACAATATTCAACAATCAGGGATTGTCGTGTCTCTAACCAGTGATCAATGACATCACTTGAGCCACCCCACTGGTCTTGTGTTTGTTTGAATTTTTTTAGCATGACCATGCCCTCATGATCTGATCGCCTGTTGGCGAACGTATCCTTTGCAAAGCAAAGTTAGTAAAGTTATTACAAACTCTTGTCCTTACTAGAATTTAGAGTGCAAATTTACTTAACGACAAACTCTAGTATGAAATTAGATTGCCAGTAAAATGAACGAACTTCAAGCAAAGGGATGGTGTAATGTTAAGAAAAGGTGATGTTAACCGCGCGATAAATGCATACTGGTGTGTTGTTGCAGGAAGTGAAATTTGGCTGGTGGATGGTGCTGTGCCTTTCGGGTCTGCAGAGCAGTTATCACTGCCTGAAGTGAGTGCAAGGCCCATTGGTGAGTATTCAGGTTCGCCCGTCATGTGGCTTAATTTGTCTGATCTGGAGCATGATCTACCATTAGTCTCACTACGCGACTGCCTGCATTTTCCTGAGCCATTATTTATGTTGTTAAGTAAAGCGGTCCAGTATGGGCACATGACGCAAAGTCTGCGTTTTTGCCCACAGTGCGGTGGAAGAAACTTTCTTAATAATAACCAGTTAGCTATGCAGTGTGGCGAATGCCGTACTCTCCATTATCCTCGAATATTTCCGTGTATTATCGTTGCTGTGCGTAAAGAGAACCAGATCTTATTGGCCCAACATCCTAGGCATCGAAATGGTATGTATACCGTCATTGCGGGTTTTCTAGAAGTTGGTGAGACATTAGAAGAGTGTGTGGCTCGAGAAATTCATGAAGAAACGGGAATTCTCGTTAAAAATATTCGTTACTTCGGCAGCCAGCCTTGGGCTTTCCCATCGAGTATGATGATGGGGTTTTTAGCTGACTATGAATCTGGAGAGTTAAGTCCAGACTACACTGAGCTGTCTGATGCACAATGGTTTGGTATCGACGAGATGCCGCCTGTTGCGCCTAAAGGAACGATTGCAAGAGCACTTATCGAACAAACGCTGAAAGATATAGACACTAATTATCTGATAAATAGATAAAAAAAACCCTCCGAGAGGGAGGGGGTAAGTAAGATGTCGTTATGAGATGCTGAGTACTGAGTACTCAGTTTATAATTGTAGTTTTCGCTAGCGAACAAATTTTTAACACTGATACCGATTGGGTGCAAATTAAGCATTGATTTAAAAGTTAATAACTTGATCCAGGTTGCAAAGCACACAGCTATTGGACTTAAATCAGTGATAGAATACCCTCTTTCACAGAAAGCCTAACAGTTGGAATTACGGAATGACTGAATTAAAAAATGATCGTTATCTGCGTGCGCTTTTAAAAGAGCCGGTAGATTACACGCCAGTATGGATGATGCGCCAGGCAGGTCGTTACCTACCAGAATACAAAGCGACTCGTGCAGAAGCGGGTGATTTCATGTCTTTGTGTCGAAATGCAGAATTAGCATCCGAAGTGACACTTCAACCATTACGCCGTTTTCCTCTTGATGCCGCGATCTTATTCTCGGACATCTTAACGATTCCAGATGCAATGGGGCTTGGTTTACGTTTCGCTGCGGGTGAAGGACCTGTTTTTGATAACCCAATTACATGTAAAGCCGACGTGGAAAAAATTGGTTTGCCAGATCCTGAAGGTGAACTGCAATACGTAATGAACGCAGTACGCCAGATCCGTAAAGACCTGAAGGGTGAAGTGCCGCTGATTGGTTTTTCTGGTAGCCCTTGGACTCTTGCGACGTACATGATCGAAGGTGGTAGCTCTAAAGCGTTTACCAAGATCAAGAAGATGATGTACGCGGAACCACAAACTCTGCACCTACTTCTAGATAAGCTGGCAGACAGCGTTATCGAGTACTTAAACGCGCAAATTAAAGCAGGCGCGCAATCGGTAATGGTATTTGACACATGGGGTGGCGTACTAACGCCTCGTGATTACAATCTGTTCTCACTGCAATACATGCACAAGATCGTTGATGGTCTGATTCGTGAAAACGATGGTCGTCGCGTGCCAGTCACACTGTTTACTAAGAATGGCGGTATGTGGCTTGAGCAAATCGCAGCAACGGGCTGTGATGCGGTTGGTCTAGACTGGACAATCAACATTGCAGACGCGAAAGCACGTATCGGTGATAAAGTGGCGCTGCAAGGTAACATGGACCCATCCATGCTTTACGCTTCACCAGAGCGCATCCGCGAAGAAGTAGCGGATATCCTAGAAGGATTTGGTGATACGGGGACTGGTCATGTGTTCAACCTAGGTCACGGTATCCACTTGGATGTACCGCCAGAAAATGCGGGCGTATTTGTGGAAGCGGTACACGAGTTATCTAAGCCATACCACAAGTAAGTTAGATGTTTTGAAATCAAATGCCGGCATTCAGTGCCGGTATTTTTTTACCTAAAATTCAGTTTTTCTATCTGAGACTCAAGGCTGTACAGCTCTAGTAGTATTTGGCCTGCTATGATCTAATTACTATTTAGTCTGTACGCTTATTGTTTAATCT
>NZ_WXWT01000113.1:0-11542 GCF_009904725.1 Vibrio sp. V43_P6S15P86 | reverse complement strand
GGGTCTGTCATTATGGATGGGACCAATCATGATCAAGCGTTTGCAAATGCTGCAAATTGGTCAGGTAGTACGTAACGAAGGTCCTGAATCTCACTTTAGTAAGCGTGGTACTCCAACGATGGGCGGTATCATGATCTTAGCGGCCATCTCAATCACAATCTTGCTTTGGACTGACTTATCCAACCCATATGTATGGGCGGTATTGACGGTCTTGCTTGGCTACGGTGCAGTCGGATTTGTTGATGATTATCGTAAAGTGGTGCGCAAAAATACCGATGGTTTGATCGCGCGTTGGAAGTACTTCTGGCAGTCGTTGATCGCGTTTGTCGTGGCTTTTGCATTGTACGCTTACGGTAAAGACACTGCAGCCACTCAGCTCGTGGTGCCATTCTTTAAAGACATCATGCCGCAACTTGGTTTGATGTACATTATCCTGACTTACTTTGTGATTGTCGGTACGAGTAACGCGGTTAACCTGACCGATGGTCTAGACGGTTTGGCAATCATGCCAACGGTTCTTGTTGCTGCAGGCTTCGCGGTTATTGCATGGGCGACGGGTAACGTTAACTTCTCTGAATACCTTCATATTCCATACCTACCACATGCTTCTGAGTTGGTTGTCGTATGTACAGCAATCGTCGGTGCAGGCCTTGGTTTCTTGTGGTTTAACACGTATCCAGCACAAGTGTTCATGGGTGATGTGGGCTCACTAGCGCTTGGCGGTGCATTAGGCACCATTGCTGTTCTCGTTCGCCAAGAGTTGGTGTTGGTGATCATGGGCGGTGTATTTGTGATGGAAACGCTGTCGGTAATTCTACAGGTGGGTTCATACAAACTGCGTGGTCAGCGGATCTTCCGTATGGCACCGATTCACCACCACTACGAATTGAAAGGTTGGCCAGAACCGCGCGTAATCGTGCGCTTCTGGATTATTTCTATGGTTCTTGTTCTGATTGGTCTTGCGACATTGAAAGTGCGTTAATCGCACTTTCCAAGAACAAGATTTACAGTGTGATCAAATATGGAACGTTGGCAAAACATACATAGTGTTGTCGTCGTAGGGCTCGGTATTACCGGGCTCTCTGTCGTTAAACACCTAAGAAAAAATCAGCCACAGCTTGTGGTCAAAGTCATTGATACTCGCGTAAACCCTCCGGGGGCAGAGCGCTTGCCGGAAGATGTTCAACTGCATAGTGGTGGTTGGAATACAGACTGGCTTTCTCACGCTGATCTTATCGTGACCAACCCTGGTATTGCGCTAGCGACACCAGAGATCCAAGCCGTATTGGAAAAAGGCACGACAGTAGTTGGTGATATTGAGTTATTCGCCTGGGCGGTGCAGAAGCCTGTGATTGCGATTACGGGCTCAAACGGTAAGAGCACTGTCACCGATCTCACAGGCGTGATGGCCAAGGCCGCGGGTTTGGATGTTGGCGTTGGCGGCAATATCGGCGTTCCTGCCTTGGATTTACTAGAACATGACGCAGACCTATATGTGCTTGAACTCTCAAGCTTCCAGTTGGAAACAACGTCAAGCTTAAAGCTCAAAGCCGCTGCGTTTCTGAATCTTTCTGAAGATCATATGGACCGTTATCAAGGCATGTCTGACTATCGACAAGCCAAGTTGCGTATTTTTGATCATGCTGATCTCGCGGTAGTGAACCGTGATGAGCAAGAAACCTTCCCTGATGCAGAGATGCCATTGGTGACATTTGGCAGCGACAATCAGGACTTTGGTCTCGAGGTGGATGGCAATCGCACTTGGCTGCTCGATCACGGTCAACGAGTCGTCGCAAGTGATGAGCTTAAGTTGGTTGGTAAACACAACTTATCCAATGCATTGGTCGTTTTAGCGCTCTTAAAGGCTGCGGGCGTTGATTATCACAACGCATTGAATGCACTTAAAAATTACACGGGACTGACACACCGATGCCAGGTGGTTGCGGATAATCAAGGCGTAAAATGGGTGAATGACTCTAAAGCAACTAATATTGCGAGCACTATGGCTGCGCTATCTGGTTTGGAGTCGACAGGTAAGCTCTACTTGCTCGTTGGTGGTGTTGGCAAAGGTGCTGACTTCTCGCCATTAAAACCGATCTTCGCAACGCTTAACTTGCAGCTGTGTTGCTTTGGCGTTGATGGCGATGAATTTATGCCACTACATGAATCTGCAATACGTTTCGACACCATGGAAGATGTGATTCAACAAGTATCTTCGCAGTTAAAACCAGGTGATATGGTGATGCTGTCTCCTGCATGTGCTAGCTTTGATCAATTCGACAACTTTATGGCAAGAGGTGATGCTTTCGCTGCTCTTGCTCAGAAATATGCATAATTAAAGGTTACACACTTCGTGGGTTTAGGTAACGTTAAACGCAGTATTGGCAATTGGCTCAAGCATCCAGCCCCAGAGGCGATGTTTGATCGTCAGTTAGTGTGGATTGCACTGGGTTTGATGTTGACGGGGTTGGTGATGGTAACCTCTGCATCATTTCCAATCAGCTCTCGATTAACCGAACAGCCGTTCCACTTTATGTTTCGTCATGCGACGTTTCTCGTGCTGGCGTTAGGGACCTCCGCTGTTATTTTGCAAGTGCCTTTGCAAGAGTGGTTTAAGAAGAGCCATTACTTACTTTGGGCTTCTTTCGCACTGTTAATCATCGTGCTCTTGGCGGGCAAGTCGGTTAATGGTGCGTCTCGTTGGATTCCCCTTGGGCTGTTTAACCTTCAGCCAGCGGAAGTCGCGAAGCTATCGCTGTTTATCTTCATGTCTGGTTACTTAGTTCGAAAGCAAGACGAAGTACGACAAACCTTCTTTGGTGGCTTTATGAAGCCAATCATGGTGTTTGCTTTCTTCGCAGTATTACTGCTTGGTCAGCCAGACTTGGGTACGGTCGTCGTGATGCTAGTAACATTGTTTGGCATGCTGTTTATCGCAGGCGCAAAACTGACTCAGTTTCTCGCGTTGATGGTGGCAGGTATCGGCGCTGTGGTAGGTTTGATTTTAGTCGAACCATACCGTATGCGACGAGTTACTTCATTCCTTGACCCGTGGGAAGATCCATTTGGCAGTGGCTATCAGTTGACTCAGTCTTTGATGGCGTTTGGTCGTGGTGAATGGTTCGGTCAAGGTCTCGGTAATTCAATTCAAAAACTGGAATATCTACCGGAAGCGCATACCGACTTTGTGTTTGCCGTACTTGCTGAAGAGCTCGGTTTTGTTGGCGTTGTGTTGGTCTTAATGTTGATTTTTAGCTTAGTGCTAAAAGCGGTTTACATAGGCAAGCGTGCGTTTGAAGAAGGCGAAATGTTCGGCGGTTATCTGGCTTTCGGTATCGGTATTTGGTTTGCGTTCCAGACCTTGGTGAACGTTGGTGCTGCAGCTGGTATCGTACCAACCAAAGGTTTAACACTTCCGCTAATCAGTTATGGTGGTTCCAGTCTGATTATTATGTCCGTCGCAGTGTCCATATTGCTGCGTATCGATTACGAATGCCGCTTGAAACGCGAGCAACAACAATCAGAACAACAAACTAATGAAACAAAATAAACGTTTGATGGTGATGGCTGGTGGTACTGGCGGTCACGTATTCCCAGGGTTAGCTGTAGCAAAACAGCTGCAAGAGCAAGGTTGGGAGATCCGTTGGTTAGGTACGGCGGATCGAATGGAAGCGGATTTGGTGCCAAAACATGGCATTGAAATCGACTTTATCAAAGTGAAAGGGTTACGAGGTCAAGGCGTTAAACGTCTTCTTGCAGCACCATTTCAAATTATCAATGCCATTATGCAGGCTCGTGCTCACATGAAACGCTGGCAGCCAGACGCAGTACTTGGTATGGGCGGTTATGTTAGCGGCCCGGGCGGTATTGCCGCTTGGATGAGTGGCATTCCTGTTGTTCTGCATGAACAAAATGCAGTAGCAGGTTTAACGAACCAATGGTTATCGAAAATCGCTAAGAAGGTTTTTCAGGCTTTCCCAGGCGCTTTTCCAAATGCCGAAGTGGTTGGGAACCCAGTTCGTGAAGACGTGACTCAATTAGCAGCGCCAACTGAGCGCATGCAAGAGCGCCAAGGTCCAATTCGCATTTTGGTGATGGGTGGCAGCCAAGGCGCACGTATTCTTAACCAAATTCTGCCAGAAGTGATGTCGAAATTGGGCGAAGATTACTATGTTCGTCACCAAGCGGGCAAAGGTGCCGCCGAAGAAGTGAATGCAGCATACCAAGCTAATGGTGTGGTAAATGCAGAAGTAATGGAATTCATTGATGACGTTGCAGAAGCTTACGCATGGGCTGACCTTTTAGTTTGTCGCTCTGGAGCGTTAACCGTTTCTGAAGTCTCGGCGGCAGGTGTAGGCGCTATTTTTGTTCCATTCATGCACAAAGACCGCCAGCAAGCACTTAATGCAGACCACTTGGTGGATTGCGGCGCGGCGAAAATGATTGAACAACCAGATTTAACCGTTGAGTCTCTGACTCAGCAGATCCAAAAATTGGATCGCCAAGCTTTACTTACAATGGCTGAGCAAGCGCGTGGCGCTGCAAAATTAAATGCGGACAGAGTTGTCGCACAAGCCATTGTCGCTTTGACCGAAAAGCGTTAACCGAATTATTGAGAATAGAATTGATGACAATCCAACATACACAAGACTTAGCTCAGATTCGCGCAATGGTGCCAGAGATGCGCCGCGTGAAATCCATCCACTTCATCGGTATTGGTGGTGCGGGCATGAGCGGCATTGCAGAAGTGCTGTTGAACGAAGGCTACCAAATCACAGGTTCTGATCTATCAGAGAACGCTGTGACAGAGCGTTTGGTATCAAAAGGTGCGACGGTATTTATTGGTCATCAAGCCAGTAATGTAGAAAAAGCCAGTGTGGTTGTTGTGTCAACGGCGATCAACGAAGAAAACCCAGAAGTGATGGCTGCGCGGGAGTTACGTATCCCTATTGTACGTCGTGCTGAGATGCTCGCTGAGTTGATGCGCTTCCGTCATGGTATTGCCGTTGCGGGCACGCACGGTAAAACGACGACGACGGCACTCGTGACACAAATCTATTCTGAAGCAGGCCTTGATCCAACGTTTGTAAACGGCGGCTTGGTGAAAAGCGCAGGTACAAATGCTCGTTTAGGCTCGAGTCGTATTCTAATTGCTGAGGCGGATGAGAGCGACGCGTCATTCCTGCACCTGCAACCAATGGTAAGTATCGTCACTAATATCGAAGCCGATCATATGGATACTTATGGGGGTGACTTTGAAACGTTAAAGCAAACCTTCATTGATTTTCTACACAATCTACCGTTCTACGGCCAAGCTATTGTTTGTATTGATGATCCTGTGGTTCGAGAGTTAATCCCACGTATTAGTCGTCAAGTGATTACTTACGGTTTCTCCGCAGATGCTGACGTACGCATTGAAAACTATCGTCAAGAAGGTCAGCAAGGCAAATTTACGGTAGTACGTAAAGGGCGTGCCAACCTAGATATCACTCTGAACATTCCAGGTCGTCACAATGCACTTAATGCGTCGGCTGCGATTGCAGTGGCTACCGAAGATGACATTGAAGACGATGCAATTCTAAAAGCAATGGCCGGAACGCAAGGCACGGGACGACGTTTTGATCACCTTGGCGAGTTTGATACCGGTAATGGTCATGCCATGTTAGTGGATGATTACGGACACCACCCAACAGAAGTTGATGTGACCATTAATGCTGCGCGAAGCGGTTGGCAAGATAAACGTCTCGTTATGATTTTCCAACCACACCGTTATAGCCGTACTCGTGATCTATACGATGACTTTGCGAATGTTCTAGAGCAAGTTGATGTATTAATCATGTTGGATGTTTATGCCGCAGGTGAAAAGCCAATTGCAGGAGCTGATGGACGTTCATTGTGTCGCACAATTCGCAGCCGAGGTAAGGTAGATCCGATTTTTGTTCCAGAAATCGAGCAATTACCTTCAGTTTTAGCTAACGTTATACAAGACGGCGACCTAATCTTAACGCAAGGTGCGGGTGATGTTGGTAAAGTGGCGAAACAACTGGCAGGTCTTGAATTAAATATAAACAAGATGCTTGGTTAACATAGATTGTTGGCGCGAAGGACAGATAAAGACTCAGATCTCGATTTTGCGTCAATATCATTGTGATTTATTGCTATCAGTGTTTGATAGTTTACAAGAGCTCAGTATAATCCCAAGGTTAAAGTCAAGACTTTTACCTCTGCGTAATTATGTGGGTAAAAAGTACACGACAAAAGTCAGGAAACGAAGACGTTGTTGAATATTGCACTGAATGACGAGCGACCAAACACGGATAATAACCGTGGTCGCCAAGAGAAAATCTTGGGTGCGTTATTTTTCGTTGTGGTTGTGACCTTAATTAGTTCTGTTTTGTACTCGGCGATCAGTTGGATGTGGGATGACCAAAGGTTACCTCTCTCCAAAATAGTACTTCAGGGAAAACTGGAGTATGTCCAAGCTGACGATGTGCAGGCTGCATTTAGTCGAATAGATCACATCGGTACATTTATGTCTCAGGATATTGATGTATTACAGCAAAGTGTCGAAGCTCTGCCGTGGGTGGCGCATGCCGCAATCCGAAAGCAGTGGCCGGATACAGTAAAAGTTTTTTTGACAGAGCATCAACCTGAAGCCATTTGGAATGGCAACGAACTGTTAGATAAAAACGGGTTTGTTTTTGATGGCGATGTGGCTCTGTTACAAGAAGAAAAAGTGAAACTGTACGGACCCAAAGACAGCGGACCAGAAGTCTTACAGACTTACCGTGATTTGAGTCCTAAGTTTCAGCAATTGGGTTTAGCGATATCGTCTCTGGTATTAAACGAGCGACGAGCTTGGCAAATCATCCTTGATAACGGTATTCGATTAGAGCTCGGTAAAGAGTCTCTTCTTGAGCGTATAGAGCGATTTTTTAAGCTCTATAACAAGCTTGGCAGTGACACGCAAAGAATCAGTTATATCGATCTTAGGTACGATACAGGAGCCGCAGTTGGTTGGTTTCCTGAACAAGAGTTAGAAGAGAGTACAGATGACTAAGGCCGCTGATGACAACATTATTGTTGGTCTTGATATAGGCACTGCAACCGTATCGGCTCTAGTGGGTGAGGTTCTACCAGACGGTCAAATTAATATTATTGGCGCAGGTAGTAGCCCTTCACGTGGCATGGATAAAGGTGGCGTGAATGACTTGGAGTCGGTTGTAAAATCAGTACAACGTGCAATTGATCAAGCTGAATTGATGGCCGAGTGCCAGATCAGCCGAGTCTTCATTTCGTTGTCTGGTAAGCATATCGCAAGCCGAATTGAAAAAGGTATGGGCACGATTTCAGATGAAGAAGTGTCTCAAGAAGACATGGATCGCGCTATCCATACCGCAAAATCGATTAAAATCGGTGATGAACAGCGAATCCTTCATGTGATTCCGCAAGAGTTCACCATTGATTACCAAGAGGGAATCAAAAATCCGCTTGGTTTATCTGGGGTAAGAATGGAAGTAAGTGTCCACCTTATCTCATGCCATAATGACATGGCACGCAATATTATTAAGGCGGTAGAACGATGCGGCCTTAAAGTAGAGCAACTCGTATTTTCTGGGCTTGCTGCAAGTAATGCAGTAATCACCGAGGATGAAAGAGAGCTTGGAGTTTGTGTGGTGGATATTGGCGCCGGCACGATGGATGTGGCCATCTGGACTGGCGGTGCGTTACGTCACACAGAAGTATTTTCGTACGCAGGAAATGCTGTAACCAGCGATATTGCTTTTGCTTTTGGTACGCCAGTGAGCGATGCTGAAGAAATAAAAGTCAAATATGGCTGTGCTTTGAGTGAACTGGTCAGTAAGGATGACACGGTTAATGTACCAAGCGTAGGTGGGCGACCATCACGTAGTCTGCAACGTCAAACGTTGTCAGAAGTGATTGAGCCACGCTACTCTGAGCTTATGGGACTGGTTAACCAAACTATTGACTCTGTACAAGCGAAATTGCGCGAAGAGGGTATAAAGCACCATCTAGCTGCGGGAGTTGTACTCACCGGCGGTGCTGCGCAAATGGACGGAGTGATAGAATGTGCGGAACGCGTATTCCGCAATCAAGTAAGGGTCGGCAAACCGCTCGAAGTCAGCGGATTAACTGACTATGTAAAAGAGCCGTACCATTCTACGGCAGTTGGATTACTTCATTACGCAAGAGACATGCAGTCTAGCGACGATAGCGATTATAATGAACCTAAACGCTCATCTGTTACTGGCTTTTTCGATAAATTGCGTAACTGGATACAAAAAGAGTTTTAACCTGAGTTGCAGGATAAACGGAGACAACACATGTTTGAACCGATGATGGAAATGTCTGACGATGCAGTAATCAAGGTCGTTGGGGTTGGTGGCGGCGGTGGTAACGCCGTTGAACACATGGTGCGTGAATCCATCGAAGGTGTGGAATTCATCAGCGTCAACACTGATGCGCAAGCACTTCGTAAGACAAGCGTTGGCAATGTTATTCAGATCGGTGGTGATATCACCAAAGGTCTGGGTGCAGGTGCTAATCCACAGGTTGGCCGTGACGCAGCTCTCGAAGACAGAGATAGAATTAAAGATTCCCTAACTGGCGCCGATATGGTGTTTATCGCAGCTGGTATGGGTGGCGGTACAGGTACTGGTGCAGCACCTGTTATTGCTGAAGTAGCTAAAGAGCTTGGCATTCTAACTGTCGCGGTAGTGACAAAACCGTTCAGCTTTGAAGGCAAAAAGCGTTTGGCGTTCGCTGAGCAAGGTATCGATGAGCTGTCTAAGCACGTTGACTCTTTGATTACGATTCCAAACGAAAAGCTGCTTAAAGTACTTGGCCGTGGTGTCACGCTACTAGAAGCTTTTGCAAGTGCGAACGACGTTCTTAAGAACGCAGTTCAAGGCATTGCAGAGCTAATTACTCGCCCTGGCATGATCAACGTCGACTTTGCAGACGTAAGAACAGTAATGTCTGAAATGGGTCACGCGATGATGGGCAGCGGTATTGCTAAAGGCGAAGATCGTGCTGAAGAAGCGGCTGAAATGGCAATTTCTAGCCCACTTCTGGAAGACATCGATCTAGCGGGCGCTCGTGGTGTTCTTGTCAATATTACTGCAGGTCTGGATATGCGTCTTGACGAGTTTGAGACGGTTGGTAATACAGTGAAAGCATTTGCTTCTGACAATGCAACTGTTGTTATCGGTACTTCTCTAGACCCAGATATGACGGACGAGATCCGCGTAACAGTTGTAGCGACAGGTATTGGCAATGAGAAAAAACCAGATATCACGCTAGTTGCGGGTGGAAAAGCGAAAGTGGCTCCGACGCCGCAGGCTCAACCACAACAGCAAGCGGCGGCAACGCAAGCTGAAGAGAAACCGGCACAAACCTTGCAAAATAATCAAGTGCAAGAGAAGCCACAGGTAACTCCTCAGCCGACAAATACAGTTTCTTCTTCTCCAGCATCGTCGAGCCAAAGCTCTGCGGCTCCGAAGCAAGAGAAGGAAAGTGGTTATTTAGATATCCCGGCATTTTTGCGTCGTCAGGCTGATTAATCTTTAATCCATAAATTTGACATGGCTCAAAATTATGGTAGCATTCACGGTCGACGTTACAGACGGCCGTGTTTTGTAGCAAATTTTTGAGAGGCAAGCAGATGATCAGACAACGTACTCTGAAAGAAATAGTGAAAACAACTGGTGTGGGCCTCCACTCTGGTCGTAAAGTCACGCTTACTCTGCGCCCGGCTGCTGCAAATACAGGTATCATTTACCGTCGTACTGATGTAAACCCACCTGTAGATTTTCCAGCTGATCCAGCTTCTGTTCGTGACACCATGCTATGTACTGCTTTGGTAAACGACGAAGGTGTGCGTATTTCAACTGTAGAGCACTTGAATGCGGCACTTGCTGGTATGGGCATCGACAACATTGTTGTCGAAGTAGACGCACCTGAAATTCCAATTATGGATGGTAGTGCTAGCCCATTTGTATACTTGCTACAACAAGCAGGTATCGAAACGCAAAATGCGCCAAAACGTTTCATCCGTATTAAAAAGCCAGTTCGTTTTGAAGATGGCGATAAATGGGCAGAGTTTGTACCATTTAACGGCTTCCGCATGGACTTCGAAATTGAATTTAATCACCCTGCTATTGAGTCAGACGAGCAGCGCTTGCTGTTTGATTTCTCCTCAAAAGGCTTCGTTCGTGAAATTTCTCGTGCACGTACGTTTGGCTTTATGCGTGATATCGAATATCTACAGTCTCAAAACCTAGTTTTGGGTGGTAGTTTCGACAATGCTATCGTATTGGATGATTACCGTATTCTTAACGAAGAAGGTCTACGCTTTGAAAATGAGTTTGTGACTCACAAAGTGTTGGATGCGATTGGTGATCTTTACATGTGTGGTCACCCAATCATCGGTGAATTTCGCGCCTTTAAATCGGGTCACGGTTTGAACAACCAACTTCTGCGAGCTGTTCTTGCTGATCAGGAAGCGTGGGAGTGGACTACATTCGAAGAAGAAGTCGGCTCACCAGTAGCATTCGCTGAACCAAATATGGTGCTTGCGTAAATACTCGGCATTAAAATTAATAAAAACCAGGCTTATGCCTGGTTTTTTGCTATTTGGCTTTAATCTTGGGCTTATTAATAGCACTCGAGCTTTTCAGCATATTGAAATAACGATCACTTACGGTCTTTCTTTTCTGCCATATCGGCCAATCGCTTTAAACGCTCTTGAATTTTAGGCGGTGCCATATCGGCAATCGTCATCAATGACTTTGCTGCAGATTCTGTTAATGGTGGACGTTTAGGTCTGTCGTCTTGTTCGAAACGATTTCGGTATAATGATGGATTGATCCTCACTTCAACGCTCATCAGTTTGGCAAAGCCTTGAGTACGAAGTTTATTTAGGATCATGAGGCGATCGTAATCGATCTTCATTTTGATCGCGGCACTAGAAACATCGATCAATAGGTGGCCGTTACGAACATTCGCCACCCGGCAATGATCGGCCGTCCCTTTGGGTAAGATCTCTTGCAAAGCTTGGTTAAGCTGTAAGATTTCTCCAGCATGTTCTTGAATCTGCTTGAACTGTGATTCAGCAATAACATCTTCAGTCGAGGTTGGACGGTGATCACGCATAGGTAAAATCTAATTTTGTTGAGATATCAGCTATTCTAGAGCAGCTTTCTATCAAGGTATAGTTTACATTAACGTCTTTCGCTTCAGTTTTACAATGTAGCAAGGTAAAAAGCAAAGTCTGCTCTGAATAAATTACACATATTGTGGTATGCAATATCGTCTAACCAGTCACCACTTTAAGTAAAAACTTCAGAGTGCTTCAAACAAATACGTCTATTTATGGTTGTATCGATGAAAAATCCTTACACTAAGCCACATTGTTTCGAAACTTAGCCTTGAAATATGGATGTTTGAACTCAATATCTTTGATAAATGATTTATCTCAGTATTCTTAGTTCAAACTGGCAGAGACTGAAGGCATTATGAG